>NZ_JAMYQZ010000051.1:0-45983 GCF_040321145.1 Mesorhizobium sp. M0514 | reverse complement strand
CGCTTCTGCTACTGCGCGAACGCCTCTGGAGTCGATTTTTAGCAGCTCATTGGCGTGATCTTCAGTTCCTTCGCCACAAAGCCCGGCGGAGAAGAGTATGCTGCCTGGCCTATTCATTGGCCCAAGTCCGCTTGCCACGGCAGCTATCGTTGTCATTTTTACATCAGACGATCGTCTCGTGAGCAGTGGACCGCAAAGTTGCGAAGACGCAGTTGCCCTTTGCTTCTACTGTGCATAGAAGCCATTTGTGCGGGCAGAGGTACAAAAATGGGTGCGGTGCTGTGGGAATAAAATTCGAAAAGCTAAATAAACTGCGGGAGTCTCTACTAGAGGCAAATCACGATTTCCGCGCCAGCACCCAATTGTTCAATAGCTTGGATGTCGCGAAAATTGATCGCGAAATGGATCTTGCAGGTCGTGGAGCGCAGCGAGGCGAGGCTAACCAGCCCCCGAAAACGGCCAAGAATTTCGACGATATAGAGCACACAGTTATCGAGAGGGTCGAGGACGAAAAGAAGGCCGCACATCACACACTCGAAGACAGCCTACAGCTACTCTCCGGCCGATTGGCTGGCCTCGACTTTGAAGAGCAGTTTGGTCTGATCCGTCAGGCGAACGCCGCCAGTGTTTCCGATTTCAAGGCCTCGATCGCGGTGGGCCTGGACGAACTTCACGGATTGCGCAAATCGCTCAACGATGCGGAGAAAGAACACGACTGGTTCAAACAGAAGCACGGGCTTGTCCGGGCTGTGAGGGTTCAACACGGAGCGGCCCATGTTTTCCGAGTGTCCCTGCTAATCTTCCTGTTCCTCATTGAAACGGCGATGAACGGAAATTTCCTCGCAAAGGGAAATGAACAGGGATTCTTTGGCGGGCTCCTCGAAGCCGCCGCTTTCTCGTTTTTGAACATCGGCGCCGCTCTGCTGTTCGCAATATTCTGTGCACGCCTGGTGACTCACAGATCGCTTTTTGTGAAGTTGATCGGCGCGCTGTCGATAGTGGCCTATATCGGCTTGGCATTGACCATAAACCTAGCGCTTGCGCATTACCGCGAGGTTAGCGGGTCCTTTGTGGACGGAGCCGGCGTCGAGGTCGTGCGCAGCATGCTCGCCAATCCGGCTGGCCTTATGGACGTGAAATCCTGGCTTCTGTTCGGCATTGGTCTCATGTTTTCGATCTTTGCGTTTATCGACGGCTGGTTCGTTCTCGACCCATACCCGGGCTATGCGGGTGTCGAAAACAGATTGGTGGCTCGCCGGGAAGACTACATCGAGCGCAAGAGCGAGCTCATCGAGGCTCTGCAAGAGGTGCGCGATGAGCACAACGAGAAGGTGGAGGACATCGTCAAGCGGCTGGGGAGCAGACGCAGGGAGCATCGAGCGATCATCGACCATCGGTCGAGGCTGCTGACGCTCTTTGCGCAGCATCAAGACCAGCTGGAGCGAGCCTGCAACCAGCTTCTCTCAAAGTACAGGGAGGCCAATTTCCAGGCCCGCACAGAGCCAGCGCCAAAACATTTTGCCACACCCTACAAACTTGAGCGCATAAAACCCCTGATATCGTCCGACGATGAATGGAGCGAGAAGGACCTGGGCGCCTCAATTCGTGACGCGCAGGAAGAACTCAACGCTCAGGTGCGGCTCATCGGGCTGGAATGCGAGCGCGGGATCGAACAGTACCGAGATCTCGACAAGCTTCATCCGGATAGCGTGAATGGCTAGGCGGGGTCGCAGAAGAAAGAAAGGCAGTGGCGGCACAATTGTCGCAGCAGCCGGATTGGCCGTGCTGTCGGCTGTGATGCTGGCCGGTTTTGTTTGGATGTGGTCGAGATCCGGGAAGGACCAAATCGACATCAGCACGAATTGCCCACTGAACGGACCTGTGAGCCTGACAGCGGTCTTGATCGACGCCACCGACCCGATTTCGCCGATAACCATGGCGGATCTGAAGAATGAATTCCGCAAGACCATTGGGCGCGTCGAGCCTGGCGGCTATCTCAAGATATTGACGCTGGGCGCGAGGCCCGGCGACCTGACTGTGATGTTTGATGGATGCAATCCGGGCGACGGCTCGACGGTCGACAGCTGGACGAACAATCCGTCTCGGCGGCAGAAGAAATGGGAAGATGCGTTCGAGGACCCTTTGACGAACCTTCCCGACCAGATTCCCAATGGAGAATCCGCGAGCCAATCTCCGATCATGGCCGGAATTCAGAAAATCAAACTGTCGCTATTCGATAGCAGTTTGGCGAAAGAGAAGACCGCTAAGCGAATAATAGTCGCGTCAGATATGATCGAACATACGGCGCTGTACTCACAATATCGTTCGGGTCTCGATTATCAGAAGTACCTTGATAGCGCGGCTGACAGGACTTACGGGACATCGCTCGATGGCGTCGGGTTTACGATACTCTACGTCGATAGGGCGAAGAAGCCATTTGGCTCTTTCGAACATGCAGAGTTCTGGACCCGGTGGGTTCAAAGCCATCATGGTGATTTTGAGAAGCTGGTAGGGTTGGAGGGGTTAAACTAATGGCCAAGAAGCGAGGGGAGTCGTTCTTAGGACTTCCGAGCCTGCCCCTTTTCGTCTTTGCGACGCTAACCCTGGGTGGCTGCGTGTTCATCGCAATAGCCAAGCTGTCGGGCGTAGACCCTATAATGGCGGCGAGCGCACCGGTGTGCCTGATGCTCATCTATCTTGCCGCGTCCGTCTTCACCGGCAAGCTACGGCTCCACGATGAGCAAACAGGCGACAATCTCTACTACATGGGTTTCCTGTTTACGTTGACGAGTCTCGGCGTATCGCTGTTTCAGTTTGGTTCCGAAGGATCCACCGACACAATCGTGAGGAACTTTGGTATCGCGGTGACGTCGACGATCACGGGCATTGCTTTGCGGATCTTTTACAATCAGATGCGCCGCGATCCTGCCGACATCGAACGGACGGTCAGGCACGAACTCGCGGATATGACGCGGCGTGTAAGAGCCGAGATGGAAAGTGTAACCAGGGAATTCGCTGACTTTCGCCGCGTAAGCAATCAGATGTTGGAGGAGGGTTTTGCCGAAATCGCCGTTCAAGCGGAGCGGAACGGAGAGCACATAAGATCGGCCCTGGATAAAATCGCGATGGAATCGATCAGACCAGTTCAAGAGGCCTCGGGAAAGCTCAGCAATGCTTTGAGCCACAATTTTGGGCAGATCGAAAGTCAGTTCTCGTCGATCGCACAGCGCGTCGAGGCGGCAGCCGATCTGCTCGACAAAGCCAACAGCTCAATGTCCTCTTCAGTTGGCAGACTGGGTGAACAGGCCGAAAGCGTAGCCACCAAGTTGGAGAAGGTTGTCGTCCCTGATGAGGTCCTTAAGAACGATCTGGCGCCGATGGTGAAACTTCTTGGCAGCGCGGTCGCTCAGTATGCTGTCAAAACAGAGACGGCTTCGCAGGAACAGCAAGCCCGCATGGCGGGCATCGTTGATGCTGTGGCTAAAGTGGCCGCAGGTGTGGAAAAGGCTGTGGCAGCCGCAGAGCAAACAGCGGAGAGCGTCCAAGCGCAACAACGCTTGACCCAGGCGCTTGCCGCAGTGGTGCAAAAGCAAAGCAAGGACACCGGAGACCTTGTCGCAACCTTGGCAGGAAGAACCCTTCACGCGCCGAGGCCTGTTCCCCCTCTCAACGCTCCTATCGCGATTGAACAGCCACTGGCAGATCTGGCCGCAAATGACACCGTCGAGAGCGCACCAATTCGGGTCGAGCCTGAGCCCCAACCAGACGCTTTCCAAACTCTGGGAAGCGAGCCTCCCGCCGAACGAACGGAACCGCCTAAGCGAACCAGTTGGTGGGGCAGGTGAGTGACGCTGGCGGGACTTCGGTCGCCTTCGAGCGCAAGGGTTTTGGCCGCGGTTTGATACTGGGCCTGACCATGGCCGAGACGATGCTGCTTTTGGTGTTCTGCCTGTTGCTAGCAGCCGGTGCTATCATCACGAAAAAGCAGAAAGAGACCGATGAGGCACTGCGAGCCACTCAATCAAATAAGGAAAACGTGCAGAGGCTCGAAGCCGAGAACAAGCGGCTTCTGGCTCAGATAAAAGCGGTGTTTCAGCCCACGAGGGGAGGAACCGTTCCCGACGAACAATGGCGCGAGCTGGTCCTGGCCAAGGATGCTGTTAAGTCGGTCAAGGAAGCAGGTATTTCTCTGGAGGAGGTCGTGCGAAATGCCCCTGTCGCGAAAGTCCTTGCGGACAACGACATAAGCATTGATCAGACCAAGGCCATGATAGATGCGGCGAAGGTCTTGAGAGAATTTGGTTACGCCGGCACCGACAAAGGGCTGCAGGATCTGGCTGATGTGCTCAAGGAGGCTGCAGAGCCGACGCAAGCAGCAAAACCTCACGATTGGCCGCCGATCATCAGTCTCAGCGAACTGGATGGCTATAATTTCGATACCGGAAGCGCAGAGCTTTCGAATGCCTTTAAAACAAAGTTGCGCGATCTTGCGAAGACCATCGCCGGGACTGCGACCTCGTACGGTGTCGACGTGATTGAGGTAATTGGACACACGGACGAACAGGCAATGGCGGGCGAATCCTCCAACATGGACAAGGGGCTCCAACCGGTCCTGTCAGGGAAAGTGGAAATCGGCTCACTCCATCCCGCCGACAATGCCGGTCTTGGGCTGGCCCGCGCGATTTCAGTTACAAGTGTGCTCAGTGACATGCCCGCATTAAAGGGGTTTACGATTTTGCCGATGTCTGGTGGTCAGCTCATCCTGCCCGGCGATCATCTCACCGACGGAGCGCAGATTGGCGATGTACGGGCTCGAAGGCGCATCGAGATTAGGGTGAGGCAGCGATCAAAATTGGCGCCGGTTGGTGGCGCCAAGCCATGAATGGGGACGAGAGACTGGCGCCTTAGTCGGTACGGCAGTTGAGTTGGGGGGATTGGGCTATGGGGTTTTACGTTCGAAAATCGATCAGTGCGGGACCATTCCGCTTTAACTTTTCGTCCGGTGGGGTTGGCGCTTCCGTTGGAGTGAAGGGCCTCCGCATCGGCACTGGGCCAAGAGGTCACTACATCCACGCCGGCGTGGGTGGGCTCTACTATCGTGGCACTTTAGGCAAGGCCAGCGCGAAGAAGGTAGTTCAGCTCTCTCAGACCCCATCTGCGCCGCAACCCCGTCCACAATCCTCGCGCCCGGAATACGTCTCTGACGGCGTCGTGATGAGAGAAATCGAGTCCCGCGATGTAGTGGAAATGCGTGACGAGACATTCGCCAATGTGCTCGATGAAATCAATGCCAGGCAATCGCAGACGCGGCTGTCCGTAGCACTCGCGGTTTTGTTCGGGCTTGCAGGTTTCCTTGTGGGGACCAAGCTCGGAGGTGCCGCACCGGTGCTGGGCATCGGTGCCTTTGTGCCGGGTATGCTCATTGGCAAATGGTTTGACAGTTACCGCCGGGTGAGCGTGCTCTATTACGATCTGGAAAAAGACGCGGAGGCCGCCTACGGGCGACTTGTCGGCGCGTTCGAAACTCTCACCGGCTGCGCAGGGAGATGGCATGTCGCTGCCGGCGGCAAGATAGAGGATCTGACTGCTTGGAAGCGAAATGCCGGGGCCAGCATGCTGGTCGACAAAAAGCCCACGACACTTACAAGCTCCTTGCCGAAGGTTGTACGCAGCAACGTTACTCCTCCTTCAATCCATGTGGGTCGGCAGGTGCTCTTCTTCATGCCTGACCTAGTGCTGGTGAAGGACGGAAACCGATACGGCGCAGTCGGATATGCCGATCTGCAGACCCAATTCGCCCCGAGTAATTTTATCGAGACCGGCAAAGTTCCATCTGATGCGGAGATCGTGAGCTACACCTGGGCTCACCCAAACAAAAACGGCGGGCCTGACAAGCGCTTCAAAGACAATCGGCAGATCCCTGTATGCCGCTACGAAGCGTTGCGGTTTTCTAGCCCGTCCGGACTTAACGAGCTGGTGGAATTTTCCAAGACAAACGTCAGCCAGCCCTTTTGCCAGGCTCTATCGGCACTCGCGCAATTGCATCGAAGCTCCGACCGCCAATTCATAACGCTAAATGCGCACACTAGGGAGTGATGGTTGGGGATGGGCTCAAAGCGTGAGCCCAGGTCAGCAAACGCCTTCGCACGGAATCCCGTCGCTATCTCGATCCAACTTGCTCCCCCATGAGCAGTTGGCGAGATACCAACGTGCTTCTTCGCAAGATGAAATCTGCGTGCACAAGCGGCGAGGTTGGCATGAGTAGCTCTGTGCTACTTGGCGACGGCTGACAAGCCCAAGGGGGCTTTTGGTTGGGCTCGCAGATTCGGCATGTTGTTCGCGCCAATCCCAAGGGTTGTCAAACGTCCCATTCCAGATTCCAACCTTTGCGGTTTCAGCATTAGTTTGCTGTTGCGCATAGGCGCCGTGGCTATAGCGGGGCCAGTCCAAGGCTTGGCCATGTTCGACCATCCAGGACGCGGCGCTGACACCGTCCGCGCGCCGACAATCACCGACGAAGCGACGGTACCGATCCCATGAAACAAATGTGCATTGGACAGGCTGCGAAGCCGCAAGGAAATTCGCCAATGCTTCGGCCGCCCGGCGCCCGCAGGGGTATTGATGTGCGCTAGCGTCATTGCAGTATTGGCGGCTTTCGGGTGCATCGATGCCGTTGAAGCGGACGCGCTGCCCGTGGATCTCTATCGTGTCTCCATCAATCACCGATGCTATGCCTACTATCGGCGCCCGTCTCGACCCGGCCGAGTTTGCTATATCGAGACCACGTAACTGGTCACCCGAGCCTGTAAAATAGTGGGTCGCGTAAGCAGCCAAGGCCACCACGATCACCAGGATCAGAGGCAAGCGCACATCTGGAGAGAAACGTCTGCGGACGATTGGTTCAGCGCCGCGCCTTGGTCGCGCGCGGCGACGATGAGAATAGCGATTGTTATTCAATTTCCGATCCTTTGCGAAACGCAAGCTGCATGATTTGTAACGTGCCTCTGCACCATTCATAGGCGCCTTTTTCGCTGGCTCTGGTTTGCCTTGTAGTTCGGCGCTTTGAACACCATGGTGCCTTCGCAGATCAGCCCGAAGTCACGACTTTGTAGTTACCTTTTCCGTAAACACGACCATCTTTCCGCGCTGGAGCCTACAAGTTTTCTCGGAATGAAATTAGGAGGCCGATTCAAAAAGAAGTCGGCTTGTGCGCCAGTTGGTCGTGGCCGGCGAGGCGGATGCCAGAGCTGCCAACACCTCGTCCACACGTATGATGGCATTTTGTCTGAAAGGGAACCTCGAGATCAAGGTGGGGATGCGAAGTGTCCGGAACATTAAACAAACATCCGCAATTTTTCCACCAAGCCGCAGTGCTCACAATACTAAACGATTGAAGTGTTGGTGGCAGCCATTCGAGGTTGAAAAACCAGCATTTTATGTTGCGGACAGCCCTTGTCTAGGCTCTATGTGTCCAGCCTATCAGGGGGGTGTGAGTGTCGGAAGTTGAAAAATCGGTCTTCCAAAGCGATCTGCCTTTAAAGGAAAAGCTCGAGCGAGCCAGGATGGAATTGCTCGACCTTTCTGCTCGCAACCGACTTTTGAATGTGCCACGGTTTTCAAAGAGCGCGAAGACGATCGATATTGTCGACGAGAGGTCGTCTGAGATCTATCGATTGCTGGTGAGCGAAGGAAAGGCTTTTACCTTCCTGGCCGGCAAGCCGGATCGGCCGAAGGCAGGCCAGGTTGAAAGCAGCCCTCCAGACGAGGAAATCGACTATTCCCCCGTTGCTCTTGCTCAGCCTGAGGACGAAGGATTCGACGACAGAGGGGTATCTGCGCGACATTCTGACACCAAGCTTCAGACGAGGATGACCCCAACGGGGCTGCAGCGCCGGCTCCTTGATCTCTACCACGATGCCCGCACACTTGAGGAAGAGCAGGGCGTCAATATCCTCTTTCTGGCCCTTGGCATGCTGAAGTGGATTGACCCGAGCAACAAAGAAAACATCCGTCAGGCTCCTCTCATTTTGGTCCCGGTACGGCTGGAGCGAGGGGCCGCTGGAGAAAAGTTTCGGCTGCGAGCTCGTACGGAAGATCTTACCGCAAACCTCTCCTTGGAACTCTATCTCGACCGCATTCACAAGCTCGCCCTGCCGCGTTTTGAAGTAGGAGACGACTTCGACGTCTCGGCCTATCTCGAAGCCGTTGCCGAAGCAGTGTCGACCAAAGAGGGTTGGCAGGTTCTTGCCGATGATATGGTGCTCGGCTTCTTCTCGTTCGCTAAGTTCTTGATGTACCGTGACCTGGATCCGGATCTCTGGCCGGATGGCGCAAAGATTATCGAACAACCGAAGATCCGCTCGCTTCTTTCAGATGGTTTCGAAACACGCGAACCGCTGATGTCGGACGACATTGCGATTGATCCGCATATCGCGCCTGCCGAAATGTTGCATATCGTCGACAGTGACAGTTCTCAGACGCTGGCGATCCATGATGCAAGAAAGGGTCGCGACCTCGTTATCCAAGGTCCTCCCGGGACAGGAAAATCGCAGACGATCGCAAACATTATCGGGTCGGCCGTTGCCGATGGAAAGACCGTGTTGTTCGTTGCGGAAAAAATGGCCGCACTTGAGGTCGTAAAGCGACGGCTTGACACTGCGGGGGTGGGGGACGCCTGCCTTGAGCTCCATAGCAACAAGGCAAACAAGCGCATGATGCTGGAGGAGTTGCGGCGCACCTGGCAACTCGGATCGCCTCGCGGACAGCTTGCTTCTTCCCTTACTGAACGCCTGCTGGAGGCTAGGGATAAACTCAATGCACATGCTACAAGGATGCATGTTCCATTTGGAACGTCCGAACTCACTCCATACCAGGTTCTTGGCCAGCTAACCCGACTAAGGCAGAACGGGCAAAAGACAGTTGATATTGAACTTGAGGATGCCACCGCTTGGACGAATGACGGTGTCTCGCAACGTCGCAAACTTCTCGATGACGTGTCTCAGCGGATCAACGAGATCGGCTTGCCGATCCACCACCCATGGCGGGGAGTTGGCCTGGATGTCGTCCTACCATCGACCATTGAGAGGCTCGTCCCACGCATTGCGTCGTCGCTGGATCAAGCAAAGGCTCTGCACGCCAAACTGGCCGATATTGCTGAGCGGATCGAGGCGAAGCCTCCGCAAATCCTCAGCGACAGCGGCGAGGTAGAAGATCGCGCTGAGCTTCTCGCGTCCGCACCTGGACTTCCTGCCGAGGCGCTAGTCTCGCCGGTTTGGGATGAGCGTCCAAAGGACATTGCATCGCTTCTCTGGACAGGAACAGATTTCAACCGCAAATCCGAGGAACTGTCGGAGCAGTTGGTGGCGACGGCTATCGACACGCCAATTGAAGGTCTCGAGACAGAGCTTGCTAAGCTTCCTTCAGACTTTCCGAAAGATGGTTTCGTTCGTGCGCGCCAGCTAACCGTGTTGCTCCCACGCTTAAGAGAAGAAGCTGAGCGGCTCAATCAAGAACTGGGGTCTACGGTTTTACCGGACACGCTTGCAGGACTCCTCAGGTTAGTGATGACCGGCGAGAGAGTTGCGGCAGCCCCCGATGCGAGCCCTGAGGCATTCGCAGCCACAGTTTGGGACTCCGGGCTGGAACAGGCTGGTGACCTTGCCGACAGCGTAGCAAAGCTAGAGACTGCTAGAGCCGAGCTTCAGGGCAAAGTTGTTGATGCCGCGTGGAGTACCAACGTGGCCGCGGCGCGGCAAGCGCTCGCCGAGCACACGGGAATATTGAAAGCATTGAATGGCGACTACCGTCGTGCCACTGCACTTGTGCGGACTATTTTGGTGGCCCCTAGCGCGCCTGCGGCGGAGATAGTGGGTCTCCTCGACATTCTAATGAAGGGCCAGGCGGCCGCAGCAAAAGTGCGCGAAGGCGACGCCTTTGGCGGTTCCGCCTTCGGAGCCGATTGGCGCGGTGAGAGATCGTCTTCGGCACCACTCCAGGCCTTAGTGGAGTGGATGCGCACGCTGAGGGGACTTGGCTCGGAACCGCGAATTATAGCCGGGCGGATGGCGGAGCGCTCTGAAGCGGGCGCGCGTGCGGTCCGAGTTCGTAAGGTGATCGATATCGGTCAGCCGATTATCGAGGGGTTTTGGAACGATTTAGGCCACCTTGCGTCATCCCTGCAAGGTGACGTGGCTTCCGCCGAGCGGGCCTCGCTGCAAATGATGGAAGCGAAGGCAAGCACTGTAGCTCAAGCCGATGACGCGTCACGACAGGTTCTGACTGACGTTCCAGATCTGATCAGTGAGCGGGTGGAGATACTACGCCGACTAGGCAGACTACAAGCGCTTGATCAAGAAATCGAGGACGGGGAAAGCCTTGGCAAGTTCGCATTCGGCTCGTCGTGGCTCGGTCGAGGATCCGATTGGGCCGCTCTCGCGCAAGCCGAACTTTGGCTGAGAGAAAATGGCTCAATCCGGCATTTGGCTGCGCGGTTGCCTGAAAGAAAAGAGATCGCAAACTTGGCGCGTTCAGCGCGTGAAGCGGCCCAAGCGGCAGCGCGGGAATTGAAGGCGCTTGCAGGGGATTTGAAAGCCGATGCTCCCTCCTTGTTTGGAGTAGACGATTTTCCAGACGTCGCGATAGTCGAGGTTGTTTCTCGACTGGAGGGGTGGCTTGATCATCAGGAACAGCTCTCAAAATGGGTTGCCTATGGAGAGCGATCCGAAACAGCCCGAAAGGCTGGACTGGGACAGTTGATAGACGGCCTGGCCGACGGCCAGATTACAACAGGATCGGCGCGATCAGTCTTCGATATGGCCTACTACGAACGAATGTTTCTAGCGATGGCGACCGATGAGCCGGAGCTGGCAAGGTTCGACGGGGAATTGCATTCCAGGGCTGTACGTGACTTCGCGGATCTGGACCGACAGAGGATCAAGGCCGGTGCCATCGAAGTTGTGACGGCTCATCACCGAAAAATCCCTTCAAGAGACGGCGGAGCTGGACCAGTCGGACTGCTTCGTTCTGAGATGGCGCGCAGACGGGGCCACATGCCTATCCGGCAGTTGATGCAGAAGGCAGGGCCTGCCATCCAGGCACTCAAGCCAGTGTTCATGATGAGCCCGCTTTCGGTGGCCCAATTCCTGTCGCCCGGCAGGATGTCCTTCGATCTTCTTGTGATGGACGAGGCGTCTCAGATACAGCCTGTGGACGCGCTCGGCTCGATCGCTAGGGCCAATCAGGTGGTCGTTGTTGGCGACGAACGCCAACTGCCACCCACGACATTCTTCGCCAAGGTGACAGGCTCGCAGTCTGAAGATGACGAGGGTGAGGGCGCGCAGGTCGCCGACATCGAAAGCATCCTCGGCCTGTTCACGGCCCGCGGCTTGCCGCAGCGTATGCTCCGCTGGCACTACCGTAGCCGTCACCAATCTCTGATCGCCGTATCGAACAGCCAGTTCTACGAGAACCGGCTTTTCATCGTGCCAAGCCCCTATACCCAAGAGGCAGGCATGGGGTTGCGGTTTCATCATGTGCCAGAGGGGGTCTTCGATTCCGGTGGCACAGGAACCAATCCGGTAGAGGCGAGAGCAGTAGCCGAAGCGATCATACGTCATGCGAAGGTGAACCCGCGAGAGACTCTAGGCGTTGCAACATTTTCGGTTAGCCAACGCCGCGCGATCCAGGATGAACTCGAAGGGCTGCGGCGACTAAATCCCGATACGGAGGAGTTCTTTCACGCGCACCCCAGCGAGCCATTCTTCGTCAAGAGCCTTGAAAATGTTCAAGGCGATGAGCGCGACGTGATCATGATCTCAGTGGGGTATGCCAAGAATGCGCAGGGGTACATGGCCATGCGTTTCGGCCCTCTTGGTGCGGAAGGCGGCGAGCGTCGGCTCAACGTCCTCATAAGCCGCGCCAAGCGCAGCTGCGAAGTATTCGCGTCCATCACAGACGAGGACATCGACCTGGAGCGTGGCAAAGGGAAAGGCATCTTCGCCTTCAAGCTCTTCTTGCACTACGCGAGAACAGGGCGAATTTCGCTTGCCCAGGCCACGGTTCGCGAAATGGATTCAATCTTTGAAGAGCAGGTAGCCAACGCGCTGATCGGAAAGGGTTACCAGGTTCATGCTCAGGTTGGCATTGCAGGCTTCTTCATCGATCTCGCGGTTGCTGATCCGGAGAGGCCAGGCCGCTATATTCTTGGCATCGAATGTGATGGCGCAGAATATCATTCATCGCGCTCGGCCCGAGATCGAGACCGGCTACGGCAGTCTGTTCTGGAAGACCATGGTTGGATAATCCATCGCATCTGGAACGCTGACTGGTTTCAGAGGCCACGCGAGCAGCTGGAGCGAACCATATTAGCGATTGAGGCTGCGAGAAAAGAGCTCGATGAGCGGGCCGAATTGGGGGTCCAGAGAAATCGTGCTGTAGCCGTGCAGGTTGTTACGGTCGACAGAGGCAACGTGACGGAAATCGGTCTCGAAAGCACAAAGGGATCCGAGATACCCAATCGAGCCTACGAAGAGGCCGAACTAAACCGACCGGGATCGTTCGAACTCCACGAGACGCCCAGCGGAATCATGGCCGGACTGGTCGAGCAGGTGGTGGCTATAGAAACACCAATCCATGTCGACGAAATAGTTTCGCGTATTCGGGGCGCGTGGGGTCTGCAGCGGGCCGGTGGCAGGATTCAGGATGCAATCGAGCGAGGGGTAGGCCTAGCGCAGAGAGGTGGTGCAGTAGCCCGTCGAGGCAGCTTCTGCTTCAAGCCAGGTGCTCCTGTTCGTCTCAGGGATCGCAGCGGCGTCGTGTCCGCTGGATTGCGCAAGCCCGAAATGATTGCGCAGGACGAAGTCGCCCAAGGCGCCATGGAAGTCGTGAAATCCAACCTCGGTGCGACGGAGGAAGAAATCGCAATAACCGTTGCGAGAATGCTGGGCTTCAAAGCCACAAGTGCACAATTGCGGCAGTTGATTTCAGCTGGGGTCGCCGATTTGATTGTCAAGGGCTTGCTGCGGCCCCAAGACGGTTTGTTGGTGGCCGGCGAGTCCGCGAGCGAGGCATTAGCTGAAGTGTGACCGGGCATTGTAGAGCCCTCGTTGCAATCTCTGTTGAAGCTCGGAACACCTCTTTTGCTGGCGGAGGCCGAATGGCATTTCGATTCGTACACACGGCCGATATTCATCTCGACTCGCCGCTGCGTTCGCTCGCGATGCGTAATCCCGATCTTGCCGGGCTCGTGGGCGACGCCAGCCGCCAGGCATTCGTTTCGATAGTGGATCTCTGCCTAGAGGAACGCGTGGATGCGTTGGTAATAGCCGGCGACCTATACGATGGTGAGCAAACCTCGATGAAGACGGCGCGGTTCCTGGCAGCGCAGATGACACGCCTGCACCAGGCCGGCATCAGGGTTTTCAAGATCCGCGGCAATCACGACGCCCTGTCGCGGATTTCCAAACAGCTGGTGTTTCCTGACACCGTGACCATTTTTGGCGGTCGTGCTCAGTCGGTATTGCAGACAGCCGGCGGTGTGGACGTCGTTTTCCATGGTTTGAGCTTTGCGAACCCTAAGGCGCCGGACAGCCTGCTGCCCAAATATCCGGCTGCTCGCGAAGGAGCCGTCAATATTGGCATCATGCATACCAGTCTGGCCGGATCGCCCGGTCACGACGTTTACGCGCCCTGCAGCATCGCTGACCTGCACGCCCACGGTTTCGACTATTGGGGGCTTGGCCACATTCATCTTCGCCAAGTCCATTCCGGCGCAAGCACGGTGGTGATGCCGGGAATACCGCAGGGGAGGGATATCAACGAGGCCGGCGAGAAATCAGTCACCCTTGTGACGGTGCGAGACGACCGTTCGGTGGAGATCGAGGAAAGGCTGACCAGCGTTGCGCAGTTCGAAAGGGTCAGCGTCGACCTTACGGGAGCAGTGGAGTGGTCCGAGGCCGTCGCGCGTGTTCGAAACGCACTCGAAGAGATGCGGGCCGCCGTCCGGTCGCGTCATGCTGTGGCCCGCGTTGGCCTAACAGGAACATCACCATTGTTATGGGCGCTGATCCGCGACAGAGATCTCCTTCTTGCCGAAGCCGAACAGGCTGCGGAACAGCTAGGCCACACGTGGGTGGAGAAGCTCGAGCTTGACCTCGCGCCACCTCGGGCGGAGACGGCCGAGGATATTGCTGATCCGATTTTCGAACTCGAGCAATCCATGCGCGCCGATGCCACCTCGGATGCCTTCCGCGCCGAGGCGAGGGCGTTCGTCCAAAGGATGGTCGCCGACCTTCCGGCCGACGGACGGGATTTTGCTGGGAAGGACGAAGCCGGGCTGGAACGGTTCCTCGATCAGGTGCTTTCCAAGGGCGCAGACTTGGTGACTTCCCGCCTTAAGTCCGGTGGAGCGTCATGAGGCTGCAGCGCCTTGACCTCATTCGCTATGGAAAGTTCACCGATGGTACGATCGACTTCGGACCCAAACCGGAATCCGGACCTGATCTGCATATCGTGTTTGGCCTGAATGAGGCCGGCAAATCGACAGCGCTTTCCGCCTATCTAGATTTGCTGTTCGGCATCGAGGAACGGAGCCGCTACAACTTCCTGCATGAGTACAGCGCCATGCGCATCGGTGGGGTGCTGGAACTGGCCGGCTCCGAGCACACGTTCACGCGTACGAAACAGCGTACTAATTCGCTATTGAACGCGACGGGCCAATCGGTGAGCGAGGTGGCGATCACGGCGCATCTCGCCGGACTGTCGCGTGACGCTTACACGACTATGTTTTCACTCGATGACGAGACGCTGGAAGCCGGCGGAAAATCGATCCTGGAGTCGCGGGGCGACCTCGGCAAGCTCCTCTTCACGGCCAGCGCCGGTCTTGGGAACGCAAGCGATACGTTGAACGCCCTCGAGGCCGAAGCAGACGCGCTGTATCGGAAGCAGGCGCATGGCACCGAACTGGCGCTGCTGAAGAAGCGCCTTGTTGACGTGAAGTCGCGCAGGGATGCGATCGACACACTTGCATCGACCTATGAGGGGCTGGAGGCCGAACGTCTCGATGCATCGCAGCAGTACGGCCGAACCATCAGCGATCGGGCGGTGCTGGTGGCCAGGCTGGATACCATTGCTCGTTACGTACGTGCTGCGCCGATGCTGGCGGATATGCGCCGCAAGATTGCCCGGCTGGATCAGCTGCCGGACATCACCTCCCCAGCCCGGACATGGACGGGAAGTGTCACCGAACTCATCGATGACGATGCCAGCCTCAGAACGCGATTGTCCGCAAACATCGATGAGGTCGAGCGGCTGTCGGCAAAAGTCACTGCGGTCGACGAGGACGAACGGATCCTGTCGATTTCCGAACGCATTCGCAGCCTGGCGGAGGGCAAGGTGCGCCATACCGCGGCTGGCTTTGACTTGCCCACTCGCAGGATGGGGCTGCAAATCCTCAACAACACCGTGGCAAGCTGCCTTGCCGCGTTGGGCCGGTCTTCCGAGCCGGATCCTGCCGCACTGCTTCTGCCTGCCGTCACAGTTGGCGTCGTTCGCGCTATGGTCGAGCAGAGGTCCGGTATTGCTACGGGGGCGCGCGCCGCCCGCGACGAGGCGGCGGCAGCACTCGATGCGTTGCAGGTGGCAAGGCAGCGGGTCGGCGAGGAAAGGGCGGTGCCCGAACCCGCCAGGGCAAGGCTGGGCTCGGCTTTGTCGAAAGCGCGAGCAAGCGGACACAAGGCAGAGATCAAGACGGCTCGCGAGGCAGGAGATGCGGGAACAATCCGATGGAAGGCATCGCTGGCTCGCTTGCGTCCATGGAACGGAGATGCCCTCGCTCTCGCCAACGTTGCGGTTCCGAGCGCCGGGCAGATTGCCGCCTGGAAGACAGTAGCGTCAGTACTGGCAAGGAACACCGCGGTACTTGCCGAACGCCTCGCCGAATACGAGGGCAACCATGCAATGCTCGCCGCACGATTGGATGCCCTTCGAGCCTCGGTCGACGTTGTCGACGATGAAGCGGCTGCCGCCATCCGCCGTCTCCGCGATGATGCGTGGGCAACGCACCGCGCAGTGTTGACTGGTGACACCGCTGACGATTTCGCCGTGGCACTGACGCGCGATGACGTTGCCAGCGCAGGCCGGCTGGCCGGCGCGGCGGATCTGGCCGAGATCCGGGCAATGACGCGTGCCCTGGCCGAGGCCACGGCCAACCTGTCACGAAACGGCATCCAAAGCCAACAGCTCGTCAAGGATGCGGATACCCAATTGTTGGAAATCCGTGTGGCCGCCAGCGACCTCCTCGGAGAAGCCCTGGAACCTTCGTCTGAGCGCCTGATCGAAAGGATCGAGGATCAGATCGAGGCGCGCAGCGATGCGCTCGCTGCCTGGGAGCAGATCGAACTTGCTCGCTTGAAAGCCGAGCGAGCCGCTGACGCCGGCGAGCAGATACACTTGGAAATGAGAGCGGCGCTGGAAAGCGTCGGCATAGTATCAGAGCCCGGCGACACCCTCGAAGCAATCATGGCCATCGCGGAGCTGTTTCTGGACCGGCAGCGCAAGGTGGACGCCGAGTATGCCGAGGCGCTCAGAATGGTGAGTTCCAAAGAAGAGGATCTAGCTGCCCGACGGGTTGCGGTAGGGGTGGCGGAGCGTCGCGAGGAGGAATGGCTGGCCGGCATTACCGAAGCGCTAAAGGGAACGTGGCTCGAAAGCGGTCTGTCCGCGTCAGGCGTTGGCGCTGTGCTCGATCAATTGGCCGAACTGTCAAGAAGCCTGCAGGAACGGGAGGATCTGCAGCTGCGTATCGACAAGATGGAGGCCGACAGGGCCAATTTTCTGGTCGAGGTCATCGCCGTTGCGGTCGAAGCCGACGAGCCGACGAAGGATGGCGAGCCGGAGCAGTTGGCCACCCGCCTTGCCGAGCGCCTGGAGCGTGCCGAGCGGACACGTGAAACGAAGGCAAGCCTCGGCAACGAGCTGAAGCGTCTCAAGGAGGCGCGCGAAATCCTCGACACCGAGATTTCGGCACACGAACGGCGCAAGAATGAAGTGCTGGGCGTCTTTGGCGTCGCCACTCTGTCCGAGGTAGTCGAACGCGACGAGCTGCTGCGTGAGCGCGACGGCTTGCGCACTACCGTCGCCGAACTTGAGGAAAGGGTAGTGGCGGAACTCGCAGTCGATGGATTCGACCAGGCACGCTCGATCCTGGACGCGATCGATTTCGACAGCCTCGCGGTCGAGAAGGCTGAGGGCGAGCAGCGGCTTCGCCAGTTCGATGAAACCATCCAGCAACAGCTGATCCGGCAGACGCGCGCGGCCGACAAGCTGGACGCCATCGGCGGTGATAGTGCGGTTGCACGCCTGGATGCCGAACGGCGCACGACCCTGTTGGAAATCGAGGAGAAGGCCACCCGTTATATCGAACTGAAGCTTGGCATTATGTCGGCCGGAAATGCTTTGCGGCTCTACCGTGAGAGCCACCGCTCCGGGATGATGGCGCGCGCATCAGACGCGTTCAAGCTAATGACGCGTGGCCAGTATTCGGGGCTGACAACCCAGCCTGTAAAAGGTGGTGAGGTTCTCATCGCGGTGCAGGGTGACGGGCAATCCAAGGTCACCGATGCGCTTTCAAAGGGCGCGCGCTTTCAGGTGTACCTTGCCCTGAGACTCGCCGGTTATTACGAGTTTGCGCAATTCCGGCCTTCGGTTCCCTTCATCGCCGACGACATCATGGAAACCTTCGACCATATTCGCTCGGAGGAGGTTTTCAGATTGTTTGGGGAGATGGCGAACACAGGTCAGGTCATCTATCTCACGCACCACAAGCACCTATGTGAAATCGCCAAGGCTGTTGTGCCACAATCTACCATTCACCAGCTGGATTAGGCTCGATTAGAATTCGCGTCAAAACGGTTCAACTAACCAACTCGTCTGACATAGGAACCTTCGATCGAATCCGTCATGACGTCCATAGAGGCTGAGAAATGCCTATTTTGTTTAATGTTGCGTGGATGAACGACTACGCCGGGCGGAGCGCGGATGACCCGCCTCTCGGTGGCGGGCCGTTTCGAGTAAGCAGGGTTATTGCGCCGAAGAATGCAACTTTGTTGCAACCAATGACGGGTACGTTTACAGCGGTTCGAGACGATTAAGGGCGAATTGGATCGGCAGGTGCGCCCAGAATATGGGTTCAGTTCAAGGGGCGTAACCCGCCCAGCACTACAAGGATAAGATCAGGTCGTTCAGGGCTAGGACGCTCGCCGAAAATGCATTCGTGCTGCCCGGAGGGATAGGCACCGTGTCAAAGGGTGGAGTGGCCAGGCAAGCTGGTGGTGCGAACGATACGACAGATCGATCCGCCAGAGCATTCGTCAAGAGAGTAAAGGCATTATCGAAGGCGAGCCAGTCGCTCCCGTCGGGGCATCGCCCATTCATGATCGAAGTCGTGGCCGACCGGCTGGAGCGGCAGCGTCCGACGTCTACAAACGGTATGTGCGGAAGTACGAGATCAATGTCCATCCTCAGCATGACAGATCTTCCCGCTTGTTTTCGCGACGACCTTCGGTTGCGGTTGACGCAATCCGGAAGTGATGGTCGAGATCAAGCCTGCTGATGCGGCTACGATGCGCTTCGCGATTCGCGCCGTGATTGGCCAGTTGCTCGACTACCGCCAGCATCAGCGGTGGACTGGCCGACAGGTAATTCTCGTCGGTGCGAAGGTGACGAGCAAGAACGATCTAAGTCTGCCGTTTGTCAACGGCTTTGGCCTGGCCTGGCCATTGGAACCGGCGGAAACGAGATCCGCTGGCCCGACGGCGCTGGTTGATCGGCAAGCAAGCGCCGAACGTCCGGAGGCTAAAGCTCAGGGTCGATGGATCCGCATTGCTGCTTTCGGTGCCGACCCAATCTCTCATGTGGGATATCGCAGTCCTCCAAACGATGCTCAAGTCGGTAGTAGTGGTCCCTCATGCTTCGCAATCGTGCAATCAGTCCTTACTCGCCGGCGCGCAGAGCTGTGACGAAGTGGTTTTCTTCCGCGCGAGCCTCTAAGGTCGCTGTACGTTGCCGTTAACGGTGCGGCAGATGCCGGTGTCTGTCGCCATGCTCGGAGGTGAAGCCGGCGAAGCGCTTCCGCAGGTCCATGCAAGCGGAGGATAGCGCCGCGCCGTGCATGCGATTGGACCTCTAGTCCCGCTGCGCTGCTGAGATCTCTCCTGTCAGGCGGTCTAGGTTCCGCGCTTCGGGCCGAGCAGGAAAACTATGAGGGCAGCGACGAACGTGGCAACAGCACTGTAGGCAATGGCGCTGGCGATCCCCGCATTCTCCACCAATAGCCCGCCGAAAATCGCGCCGGCTGCGATTGCCACTTGGAATGCTACGACCATCAGCACACCAGCGCTTTCGGCCTGCTCGGGAACGGCCCGCCGCACCATCCACGTCTGTAATCCCACCGGCACCGCGCCGAAGGCAAAGCCCCACGCGCCAACCGCAATCCCCGAGGCGAAGGCCGATGCTCCCGCCGTCAGTAGCGAAACAGCCGCTATCCCTATGAGCAGCGGTGCAAGGGCCGCGACTGCCTTGAGACTGTACTCGGCCAGAAGCCCGCCGGCCAAATTGCCGAAGAATCCGCCGATGCCAAAAGCAAGCAACACAAGCGAGATCGTCTCAACGTCAAGCGCGGGAATCTTTTCGAGGAAGGCGCGGATATAGGTGATTCCGGCGAAGTGGCCGGAAGCGACCAGCAGGATGACAAAAAGCGCAACCTTGACCATCGGAATCTTTGCCACATCCAGCAGGCTGCGGACGCTAGTCACTCCAATCGGAGGCAGTCTCGGAATGGTCATGAGCTGCACGAGCAGTGTAGCGACGCCGCCGGCTGCGGCGAGCATGAAGGCGCTTCGCCATCCCCAGATATCGCCGACATAAGCGCCGATTGGAGCTGCGCAGACGGTAGCTACGGAAACGCCGGTGAGGATGATCGACATAGCGCGAGGCAGGAGGTGGCTTGGAACGAGCCGAATCGCCAGTGCTGCCGACATCGACCAGAAGCCTCCGAGCGCTATGCCGAGCACGACCCGTGCAGTCAGGAGAACCGCCAGCGACCACGCGCCGGCCGCCAGAACGTCCGACAGGATCAGCAGCAGCGTCATGGTCCACATGACGGTCCTGCGGTCCAGGCGCTTTGTGATGATGGCCACCGTCGGCGCCGAGATCGCCCCGACGATAGCTGTCGCCGTCATCGCCTGTCCAGCCGCTCCCTCGCTGATACCGAGATCATGCGCGAGGGGCGTGAGCAGGCTGACAGGCAGAAACTCTGCCGTGACCAGCCCGAAGGTGCCCAAGGAAAGCGAAATGATGGCACCCCATGCGGGACCAGACGGTGGGACGGGCTTTTCTGGGTCGTGCAGAACAGCGTTCATGACGCCTGTTGCGGATCGGGTCATGAACGAAGTCTCCACTTTGATGCAATGCAACGTGATGTTGGCTGCTTTGACCCAAATCTAAAAACACAAGCGCATTTCCCGGCGGCGTTGCACGGAGGAGGGGATGTTCATTGCTTCGCGATACTTTGTGACGGTGCGGCGCGCAACATCAATGCCGGTTTCCTTCAGCCGGACAGCGATGTCCTCGTCGGAAAGCACGTCGCCGGGAGATTCTGCGGCAATGATCGCTTTGATCCGATGCCGGACAGCTTCGGCGGAGTGCGCATCGCCGCCTTGGCAGGACGCGATCGCGACGGTGAAAAAATATTTCAGTTCAAAGACGCCGCGCGGGGTAAGCATGTACTTGTTCGAGGTCACCCGGCTTACCGTCGACTCGTGCACGCCGATCGCGTCAGCGACGGTTCTGAGATTGAGAGGCCGCAGGTGGGCGACGCCATGTTCCAAAAAGGCATCCTGCTGACGCACGATTTCAGCCGCAACCTTAACAATCGTCTTGGCGCGCTGATCGAGGCTGCGGATTAGCCAGTTCGCGTTTTGCAAGCATTCGTCGAGAAATGCTTTATCTTTCGAATTTTGGGCAGTTTGACGCGTGACTTCGGCATAGTAGGTTTGGTTGATCAGCAGCTTCGGCAGCGTGGCGGGATCAAGTTCGATCTGCCACCCGCCTTGCGGCGATGGCGTGACCCAGACGTCGGGTATAATTGATTCAGACGCACCGGATTGGAATCTGTTCCCAGGCTTGGGATCGAGCGCCCGAATCTCATGCATCATGTCGAGAAGGTCTTCTTCATCGACGCCGCAATGCTGCTTTAGTGCCTCAAAATCGCGTCGCGCAAGCATTTCAAGATGGGCAACCAAAGCTGCCATTGCCGGGTCGAGCCGGTTTCGCTGGCGCAACTGGATCTCGAGGCATTCTCTGAGACTTCGCGCAAAAACTCCCGGTGGATCAAATTGCTGCAAGGTTCCGAGAACCCGTTCCACAACTGCCTCATGGACATTAAGGCTCTCGGCCAGCTCCAAAAGGTTTGCCCGAAGATAGCCAGTGTCTTCCAGATCGGCGGCAAGCTGGCCAGCGATCAGCCGCTCCTGTGGTGTGAACGCAGTGAGGGCGATCTGACGAGCGACATGGTCGTGCAATGTTTCGGCGAGGGTGGCAAACTCGTCGAGGGAAGGGCCATTGCCCGGCGGGTTGTTGGTCGTATTGCGAAGTGATTTCCATTGCCCGAGCCGCTCAGGCGACCCTGCCCCGGTCAGTCCTTCAACGGCGTTTGCACCAGGGCCGAGAGGCTGATCCGCTCCCGAAATCGAAGCATCGTCAAAAGGCCCGCCATCGTTTGACGCAGATTCCAAGAGCGGGTTCTTCTCGATTTCCCGCTCCACGAACTGATGCAGTTCGGTATGCGCCAGTTGCAGCAAGCGAATCGACTCAATGATTTGAGGCGATGCGACGATGGATTGCTTCTGGCGCTGAAACAGGCTTGCTGAAGATTGCATGGTGAGTGCGATAATCCTGTCGAGGAGCCTCTTGGGGCCTGCAATGGCTCAGTGAGACGTTTTCTAGGTCATGCGGCGGCTTTCAGCGTTTCGAGAACGTTTTGCGGGGATGAGACGCCATACGGGTCGGCCTCGCAGTTGTCGGAGATACCTTCCTCCTCGAACCAGTGCTCCACCACGCCATTGTTGATCAGGGCGGCGTAGCGCCATGAGCGCATCCCGAATCCGAGATTGTCCTTGGCAACCAGCATGCCCATCTTGCGTGTGAACTCGCCTGAGCCATCGGGGATGAGCTCGACCTGCTTCAGGCCCAAGGACTTCCCCCACGCATTCATGACGAAGGCGTCGTTGACTGAGAGGCAGTAAATCGCGTCAATTCCCTCCTTCTCAAACTCATCATAGAGCTCTTCGAACTTGGGCAATTGGTAGGTCGAGCAGGTCGGCGTGAAGGCGCCAGGCAGCGAGAACAGGATGACCCGCTTGTCGGCAAAGTAGTCGTCAGATGTCTTTTCTTGCCAGCGATATGGATTTGGCCCTTGGACTGACTTATCGTGAACACGCGTGAGAAAGGTGACGAAGGGAACTTTCTTTTGAACTGTCATCAAGTTGCTCCTAAAGAAGACTGCGCTGAGTTCTGGCAGAGGCTGGCGCAATACCGGACAAAGGCTCGTATGCCCGGCACGGAATGAGGGCCTCGCGGCTCGCAACCTCCTTTTTCCCTCCCGACCCATGGGAACGTCTTAGCGGTGTCTTGGCCACCCGAACGCAGTCGATCTGAGCGATCTGGACACCGTCGAGCCGGTTGCTTTCCACGGCTGTGGCGCCGGAAGCGGGATCGGTCACTAGCGATCGTGCGTTTCGAAAAGGACAGCGGCCGGAAGGAGCCAATATCGCAAGCATGTGGGGGCCTGAAATGTCTTCATGCAACACACCCGCGTCACAGGACTCCGAGTCACTGGACTGGTTCAGCGTGTTGTCGGTATGTGGCAGTGACCCGCCGGCCTTGGCTTGGGTGACCCTTTGACAAGGCTTTTCGGCACTCACATGCTGAACAGAACCGGCAAACCGCATTTGCGCGCGCGGCCCGTGTTGGCGTGCCGGCATCGGACCAGCCATGCGCAAAGCGGCCACCCAGAACGGACTTCCGGAGGAGACGATGCCCCGATGTTCAGCTGGAAGGGGCACCGTCTCCTTAGGCCACGGTCTGGAGCTTCGCGTGTCGGGCATGGTGCAAGTCGCTTTCATCGTGATTTGATGGTGCTCTAACCAGGAGCAGCAAGCGGCGTGCCATTTGGATTAGAGGGGCTGTTGGACCGCCCCTCCTTCTCGGAGGCCGTGTCTTAGAAGATGCCGGGCGCGCGCTATAACCGCCTCGTCATACAGGCAACAACGATGCTGTATCGTGCGGATAGCCCCGAACCGGAAGCCGAGCCGATGCATTACCTGAGGCTGGAGGGCACTCCAGTCATTGCGTAACGTGTGGCGCTAGCGTTCATGGGTGCGCCCGGCACGGCTATCGCGAACATGCGCCTGTCGCAGCAACCATGAGCGCGCGTTCTTCGGCAAGCGCCGTGATTCCGTGAGGATCGAATTCCACAATCGTGTCTGTTTGCCGCCCTCTTATGTTCGAAACTGGACCAGAATGTCGCAAGCCCGACCTAAAGGTCGCCGAGGCGTTCTGTCCGACACTGTTCCGTCGCCTTTGTTGGCCGGCGACACCGGCCTATTTCGCCTAGCTCTTCTCTGGCCTCAGGCTAAGCCCCTAAAAGCATCACAGATTTTTTTCTTCGGTCGGCCAAATTGGCACGAGGTTTGAAGCCTCTTCGTTGCGGGCCGGGAGCCGCCGACCGACTTTCATTTCGTGGATGGCACGAATGGAACGAAGAAAGAAAAGCAAAATGTCAAATCCGCGTCGGATAGCGTCTATGGGCATGGGGTCCTCGGCGAAACCGCCCTTACCCAACAGCTCGCCGCTCTTGTCGACCCTTGCGCAGGAAATCTTGGCTGGCGGCGGCTCAAAGGCCCACCACACCGACCTTATCCTGAAATCGATGGTGCAGGATAAAGTTCTGCAACTCGCCGCGCGGTGTGCCTAGACAGTTACACGTTGGCCGATGTTGATAATCGGTCTGCCTTCGGACGACGTCCTCTACATGCCGTCTTAGGTCTTCGCTGCCGCAGCGCCCGCCGGTCACCTTCCGCCCTTCCATCGCTATAGAGTGAAGTGCCACCATGTCCGAACAACCTTTGCCGACGCTGCCGATGTGGCGGGTCGATCACATTGAGCCCTCGCCCGAGATGTTGGCGCTACGGGCCAACGGTCCGATCCACCGCGTGCGCTTCCCGTCCGGGCACGAAGGCTGGTGGATCACAGGCTATGACGAGGCCAAGGCGGTGTTGACCGACGCGGCGTTCCGGCCCGCCGGAATGCCGCCGGCGGCATTCACCCCGGATTCGGTGATTCTCGGTTCGCCAGGATGGCTGGTCTCGCACGAGGGGGGCGAGCATACGCGGCTACGCACGATCGTGGCGCCGGCCTTCAGCAACGGCAGGGTGAAGCAGCTCGCGCAACAAGTGGAGGCGATCGCCGCGCAGTTGTTCGAGACGCTGGCGGCCCAGCCCCAGCCCGCCGATCTGCGGCGCCACCTCTCCTTTCCGCTTCCTGCGATGGTCATTGGCGCGCTGATGGGCGTGCTCTACGAGGATCACGCCTTTTTTGCAGGGCTGTCCGACGAGGTGATGACGCACCAGCATGAAAGCGGCCCGCGAAGCGCGTCGCACTTGGCCTGGGAAGAACTCCGCGCCTACATTCGCGGCAAGATGCGGGACAAGCGCCAGGATCCGGGCGACAACGTGCTGACGGATCTGCTCGCGGCGGTCGACCAGGGCAAGGCGACCGAGGAAGAGGCGATCGGCCTGGCGGCAGGCATGCTGGTGGCGGGGCACGAGAGCACCGTGGCACAGATCGAATTTGGCCTGCTGGCCATGTTCCGCCATCCGCAACAGCGCGAACGCCTGGTGGGCGATCCATCCCTGGTGGACAAGGCCGTGGAGGAAATCCTGCGCATGTACCCGCCGGGCGCCGGCTGGGACGGCATCATGCGCTATCCGAGGACCGACGTGACCATCGCGGGCGTGCATGTTCCCGCAGAGAGCAAGGTGCTGGTCGGCCTGCCGGCGACGTCGTTCGATCCGCGCCATTTCGACGACCCGGAAATCTTCGACATCGGACGTGACGAAAACCCGCACCTGGCGTTCTCCTACGGACCCCACAACTGCGTCGGCTTGGCGCTGGCCAGGCTGGAACTCAAGGCGGTGTTCGGTTCGATCTTCCAGCGCTTTCCCGCGCTGCGCCTGGCCGTGGCGCCCGAAGAACTGAGGTTGCGCAAGGAGATCATCACTGGCGGGTTCGAGGAGTTCCCGGTGCTCTGGTGATGCGCGGACGCCACGAGGAATCGCGATGTCCTCGAATTGCCCGCGCGACTGCCGCGCGCCATCAGATCAGCCAACCAACAGGTGACCAAGATGGACGTGCAAGAAACCACGGCAGCATGCCGGGACGCCTTCGCCGAACTGGCGTCGCCAGCGTGCATTCAGGACCCGTATCCATTCATGCGGTGGTTGCGCGAGCACGATCCGGTACATCGCGCGGCGTCGGGCCTCTTTCTGTTGAGCCGCCACGCCGACATCTACTGGGCGCTCAAGGCCACGGGCGATGCTTTTCGGGGGCCGGCGCCAGGCGAACTGGCGCGCTATTTCCCGCGTGCGGCGACCAGCCTGTCGCTAAGTCTGCTGGCGTCCACTTTGGCGATGAAGGAACCTCCAACGCATACGCGTCTGCGCCGGCTGATCTCGCGCGATTTCACCATCGGCCAGATCGACAAGCTGAGGCCGGCCATCGCTCGCATTGTCGCAGCGCGCCTGGAGGGCATGGCGCCCGCACTGGAGCGCGGGGAGGCAGTGGACCTGCATCAGGAATTCGCGCTGGCCTTGCCCTTGCTGGTTTTCGGCGAACTGTTCGGCATGCCCCCGGACGACATTCTCGGGCTCGTCACCGGCATCAGCGCCATTCTGGAAGGCCTGAGCCCGCACGCCAGCGATCCCCAGCTCGCCGCGGCGGACTCGGCCAGCGCCAGGGTTCAGGCCTACTTCGGCGACCTCATACAGCGCAAGCGCTCCGATTCCAGCCACGACATCGTGTCAATGCTGGTCGGCGCACACGACGGCGATGCCGAGATGCTGTCGGATACGGAATTGATCAGCATGCTCTGGGGCATGTTGCTGGGCGGCTTCGCCACCACTGCCGCGGCCATCGGCCATGCTGTCCTGGCGATGCTGGCGTATCCCGAACAGCGGCACTGGCTGAAAGGAGATGCCATGGGGGTAAAGGCATTCGTCGAAGAAGCCCTGCGCTACGACGCGCCCGCCATGTTCAGCTCCATTCCGCGTATCGCCCAGCGCGACATCGAACTGGGCGGCGTGGTGATCCCGAAGAACGCGGACGTGCGCGTTCTGATCGCGGCCGGCAATCGCGACCCGGACGCCTTCGCCGATCCGGACCGCTTCGATCCCGTGCGGTTCTACGGCACCAGTCCTGGCATTTCGATCGACGGGAAGATCATGCTGGCCTTCGGCCACGGCATCCACTTTTGCCTTGGTGCGCAACTGGCCCGGGTGCAGTTGGCCGAGAGCCTGCCGCGGATCCAGGCGCGCTTCCCCACGCTGGCATTGGCCGAGCAGCCGACCCGGGAGCCCTCCGCGTTCCTTAGGACGTTCCGCGCGCTGCCGGTGCGGCTGCATCGGCAGGAGGGCTGAGATGCGCGTCGTGGTCGATCAGGATCTGTGCGGAACTACCGGGCAGTGCGTGCTGACGCTGCCGGGCGCCTTTCGCCAGCGCGAACCGGACGGGGTGGCCGAAGTGTGCGTGGCGACGGTCCCGCAGGCGCTGCACGCCGCCGTGCGGCTTGCGGCCAACCAGTGCCCGGTCGCCGCCATTCGGGTCATCGAAAGCGATGCTGGCCATGACGAGCGCGCCAGCGCGGACCCTGCGCCTTCTCCGGCGCAGGCCGAGCGGCATGCTGCGAAAGACCAATGCAATTCAGGAGACACGATGGCAAGGTTTGAAGGCAAGGTGGCCGTGGTGACCGGCGCCGGCGCCGGCATCGGCAAGGCATGCGCTCTCGCCATCGCGCGCGGGGGCGGCAGAGTGGTGGTGGCCGACATTGATGGCTCGGCGGCCATCGCCTGCACCGCGCAGATCGCGGCCGAAGCAGGCCACGCGCTGCCCATAGCCATGGATATCGCCGATGAGCAGGCGGTGGCAGCGCTGTTCGAGACGGCGGAGCGGCACTTCGGGGGGGTCGACCTGCTGGTGAACAATGCGAGCGCCATGCATCTGACCCCGCGCGACTGCGCGATCCTCGACCTGGACCTGGCAGTCTGGGACCAGACCATGGCGACCAATCTGCGCGGCACGCTGCTCTGCTGCCGGCAGGCCATCCCACGGATGATCGACCGCGGCGGTGGCGCGATCGTCAACATGTCGTCGTGCCAAGGGCTCAGCGGTGACACGGCGCAGACGTCCTACGGCGCGTCGAAGGCGGCGATGAACATGCTCTCGGCTTCGCTCGCCACCCAGTACGGTCATGCGCAGATTCGCTGCAACGCGGTTGCGCCGGGTCTTATCATGACCGAGCGTCTCCTCGCCAAGCTGGACGAGTGCATGCAACGGCATCTGCGCCGACACCAGCTCCTGCAGCGCGTCGGCCGCCCCGAGGACGTGGCCGCGCTCGTGGCGTTCCTGCTCTCCGCCGATGCTGCGTTCATCACCGGCCAGGTCGTGTGCATCGATGGCGGCATGCTGGCGCATGTGCCGACATACGCCGACGGTGGCAACAGCTGCGCCGCGCGCCCTGCCGGCGACACCGAATCGGCGACGGCGGCGCGCTGCTGATGGACATACTGCTCAACCCACTCAACCGTCGGCACCGGCTGCGATCCGACATCCCGGTCATGCCCGGCGCTTTCCCCCTGGTCGGGCATCTTCCCGCCATTGTCTGCGACCTGCCGCGCCTGCTGCAACGCGCAGAACGGACGCTGGGCAGCCACTTCTGGCTGGATTTCGGCCCTGCCGGACATCTGATGACCTGTGTGGATCCGGACGCATTCTCTCTGCTCAAGCACAAGGACGTGTCCTCGGCGCTGATCGAAGAGATCGCGCCCGAATTGCTTGGCGGAACGTTGGTTGCCCTGGACGGCGGCGCGCACCGGCAGGCGCGCGATGCCATCAAGGCAGCGTTCTTGCCCAAGGGGCTGACCCAGGCCGGGATCGGCGACCTGTTCGCGCCGGTCATCCAGGCGCGGGTGCAGGCGTGGCGCGCCCGCGGCGAGGTAACTATCCTGCGCGAGACCGGCGACCTGATGCTGAAGCTCATCTTCAGCCTCATGGGAATCCCCGCGCAGGATCTGCCGGGATGGCATCGCAAGTACCGGCAATTGCTGCAGTTGATCGTCGCGCCACCAGTCGACCTGCCCGGACTGCCCTTGCGGCGCGGCCGTGCCGCTCGCGACTGGATCGACGCGCAGTTGCGCCAGTTCGTCCGCGATGCGCGCGCGCATGCCCCGCGCACCGGGCTGATCAACGACATGGTTAGCGCCTTCGACCGCAGCGACGGTCCGCTCTCCGATGACGTCCTGATCGCCAATATTCGCTTGCTGCTGCTTGCCGGTCACGACACCACTGCCTCGACGATGGCCTGGATTGTGATCGAGCTGGCGCGGCAGCCTGTGCTGTGGGACGCCCTGGTAGAGGAGGCGCAACGCGTGGGCGCGGTGCCGACCCGGCACGCGGACCTGGCGCAGTGTCCGGTCGCCGAGGCGCTGTTCCGCGAGACACTGCGCCTGCATCCGGCGACCACGCTCCTGCCGCGTCGCGCGCTGCAGGAATTGCAACTCGGCCAACGGCGCATTCCCGCGGGCACCCACCTATGCATCCCGCTGCTGCATTTCTCGACCTCGGCGCTGCTGCACGAGGCGCCTGATCAGTTCCGCCTGGCGCGGTGGCTGCTACGCACAGAACCGATCCGGCCCGTGGACATGCTGCAGTTCGGTACCGGCCCACACGTCTGCATCGGCTACCACCTGGTATGGCTGGAAATGGTGCAGTTCTGCATCGCCTTGGCGCTGACCATGCACAAGGACCGGGTGCGGCCGCAGTTGCTGAGCGACGTCGAAAAAGGCCGGCGCTATTACCCGACCGCACATCCGTCCATGGCAATCCGCATAGGCTTCTCATGAGCTGGCGTCGCACGCCCTGTGTGGCAAGGCAGCGGCGCCGGCGGGGCGCGGCATTGCTGCACTCAGCGCACGCACTCGTGTGACGACTTGCGCTCGCCGTGGCCGTCTCAGCTACAAGGACATGAACAACATGCAAACCGGTTCCACAATACACGACGACCGAACTGGCGTTTCCGCATTCGGCGGGTTGGGCGCGCAGGCGCGCGGCGCATCTGGCGGGCTGCTCCCGGAGATCTGGATGCAGGACGGCGCAAAGCGGGTCGAACAGGCGCTGGCGCGTCTGCTCTGCGCCGAAGACGACGGTAAGACAGAGCTGATGGCAGCCATGCGCTACGCCACCTTGCATGGCGGGAAGCGCACCAGAGCCTTGCTCTGTCTGGCTGCCGGCGCACTGGCGGGCACGCCGGCGCACATGCTCGACGACGTCGGTGCCGCCATCGAGATGATGCACGCCTGTACCCTGGTCCACGACGACCTGCCCGCGATGGACGACGACGTGCTTCGCCGCGGCCTTCCGACCGTGCACGTAAAGTTCGGCGAAGCCACTGCGATCCTGGTCGGCGATGCGCTGCAGGCCCACGCCTTCCTGACCCTGGCGAGCCTGGATGCGCCGGGCGACAATCGTATCGCGCTCGTGCGTGAACTGGCGCAGGCGGTGTCCGCCGAGGGTGCCGCAGGCGGGCAGGCCATGGATTTGTCGCTGGTCGGAAAGCACGCCGGGCTGGACAGGATCCTGGCGATGCACCGGATGAAAACCGGAGCGCTAGTGCGCGCGTCGGTTCGCATGGGCGCGCTATACTCCATCGCGGAGGATGCCGCGCACACTACGCTGTACAGTGCACTCGATCGCTACACCGCCTGTTATGGCCTGGCGTTGCAGGTGGCCGACGACATTCTCGACGCGACGGCGAATACCGCGACTCTTGGCAAGACCCCCGGCAAGGACGCGGCCGCGCAGAAGCCGACCTGCGCGTCGATCATGGGGTTGCAGGCAGCGCGCCAGTTCGCGCTGTTTTTGTTGCACGACGCGGGGGAGGCCATCGCCCCTCTGGGGGCGCGTGCGGAAGGGTTGGCGCAGATGCTGCAGCGGGCCAACGTCTATCTGTCCGCGCCATACGCATGAGCGCGCCCATCCATAAGGACTTGCCGCTGTGCTGCTGCGATCGGCCGGCGGGCGCTGCATGCTGCACTGTGTCCGTGTCGGCGGCGACGTGCGCGGCGTCTGCCCGTTTCTGTTCTCATAGCCCTCTGCAGAAGGAAAATCCCGCGTGAACGCGCTGTCCGAACAGATCCTTTCCGAATTGCGCCACCTGCTGAGCGAGATGAGCGACGGCGGCAGCGTCGGTCCGTCCGTATACGACACGGCGCGAGCTCTGCAGTTCGACGGCAAAGTCACCGGTCGGCACGAGGCATATGCGTGGCTCATCGCGCAGCAACAGGCCGATGGCGGATGGGGAGGTGCGGACTTCCCGCTGTTTCGCCATGCGCCCACCTGGGCGGCGCTGCTGGCATTGCAGCGTGCCGATCCTCTTCCCGGCGCCGCCGACGCAGTCCAGGCTGCAATCCGGTTCCTCGAGCGCCAGCCCGATCCCTACGCGCATGCGGTGCCGGAAGACGCGCCCATCGGCGCGGAGCTGATCCTGCCGCAGTTGTGCGACGAGGCCGCATCCTTGCTGGGCGCCTTGGCGTTTCCGCGCCACCCGGCGCTGTTGCCGTTGCGGCAAGCACGCCTGGTCAAGCTGGGGGCTGTGGCGACCTTGCCGAGCGGCCATCCGTTGCTGCACTCCTCGGAAGCCTGGGGGGCGTCGCCGGCCACCGCATGCCCGGACGACGACGGCAGCATCGGCATCAGTCCGGCGGCCACCGCCGCGTGGCGTGCGCACGCCGTGACACAGGGAAGAACGCCGCAGGTCGGGCGCACCGACGGGTATCTGCAGGCGGCATCGCGGGCAACGCGCACCGGCATCGAAGGTGTCGTTCCCAACGTCTGGCCGATCAATGTGTTCGAGCCATGCTGGTCGCTGTACACCCTGCATCTGGCCGGTCTGTTCGCGCATCCCGCGCTCGCCGAGGCGGTGCAAGTGATCATCGCGCAGCTCGACGCCCGCCTCGGAGTCCGCGGTCTGGGCCCTGCCTTGCACTTCGCGGCCGATGCGGACGACACCGCCGTTGCGTTGTGCGTCCTTCGCCTTGCAGGCCGCGACCCGGCGGTCGATGCATTGCGCCATTTCGCAACCGGCGAGCTCTTCGTCACCTTCCCCGGCGAGCGCAATGCCTCGGTGTCGACCAACATCCATGCCCTGCATGCGTTGCGAATTTTGGGAAAGCCCGCCGCCGGCACCAGCGCCTACGTCGAGGCCAATCGCAACCCGCACGGTCTATGGGACAACGAAAAATGGCACGTTTCGTGGCTGTATCCCACCGCGCATGCGATTGCTGCGCTCGCGCAAGGCAAGCCCCAGTGGCGCGAGGAGCGCGCGCTGACAGCGCTGCTGCTGGCGCAGCGCGATGACGGCGGCTGGGGCGCCGGTCGCGCGTCCACATTCGAGGAAACCGCCTATGCGCTGTTCGCGTTGCACGTGATGGACGGGAGCGAAGAGCCGGCAGGACGCCGGCGCATCGCGCAGGCGGTGGCGGGTGCGCTGAAGTGGATGCTCGCCCGCCACGCAGCGCACTCACTGCCCCAGACACCGCTGTGGATCGGCAAGGAACTGTATTGCCCCACCCGGGTGGTGCGCGTGACCGAACTCGCCGGGTTGTGGCTGGCGCTTCGTTGGGGGCGGCGCGTCTCGGCCGAGGGAGCAGGAGCGGGGCCATGATCCCGACCCATCGCGCGCTGCAACAGGTGCTGGAGTGGGGGCGTTCCCTGACCGGGTTCGCCGACGAGCATGGCGTGGAAGCAGTCCGGGGCGGCCAGTACATCCTGCAGCGCATCCAGCCGAGCCTGCGCGACACCAGCGCCCGCACCGGCCGCGATCCGCTGGACGAGACGCTGATCGTGGCGTTCTATCGCGAACTGGCGCTGCTGTTCTGGCTGGACGATTGCAACGACCTTGACCTGATCGCGCCGGAGCAGCTCGCCGCGGTGGAGCAGGCGCTGGGGCAGGGCGTGCCGTGCGCGCTCCCCGGATTCGAGGGCTGTGCCGTGCTGCGCGCTTCGCTCGCCGCGCTCGCCTACGATCGTCGCGACTATGCCCAGCTTCTCGAGGATACCCGGTGCTACTGCGCGGCGCTGCGTGCCGGACACGCGCAGGCGGCAGGGGCGGAGCGATGTTCCTACGCCGAGTACTTGCAGAACGGCGTGGACTCGATCGCCTACACGAACGTGTTCTGTTGCCTGTCGTTGCTGTGGGGGCTGGACATGGCGACCTTGCGCGCGCATCCGGCGTTTCGCCAGGTCCTGCGGCTCATCTCCGCGATAGGGCGCTTGCAGAACGATCTGCATGGACGCGAAAAGGATAGGTCGGCCGGCGAGGGAGCTAACGCGGCGATCCTGCTGCTGCAGCGCTATCCGGCTATGCCTGTGGTGGAGTTCCTCAACGACGAGCTGGCCGGCCATACGCGCATGCTGCACCGGGTGATGGCGCAAGAACGCTTTCCCGCGCCGTGGGGACCGTTGATCGACGCCATGGCGGCCATCCGCGCGCAGTACTACGAGACCTCAACCAGCCGCTACCGCAGCGACGCTGCGGAGGGAGGCCAGCGTGCGCCGGCCTGAACGCGCGGGAAGCGGCGGCTTGCGCGCGCTCCCGTCGGTCCGATCCGACGCAACGCCGTCGCCCGATGCGGCGGATGGAGCGAGCATCAGCGACACCAACCTGAGCCGGCGCAAGGACGACCACCTGGACATCGTGCTGAATCGGCGAACGGCACGGGCCAAGGCCGCCGGCTGGGAGTACATCCGTTTCGAACACTGCGCATTGCCCGAGTTGGACCTGACGCAGATCGACCTCAGCGCCTCGCTGCTGGGCAAGACCATGCGCGCGCCTCTGCTGATCAGCTCCATGACCGGCGGCACGCCACGCGCCGAGGCCATCAACCGGCATCTAAGCGAGGCAGCGCAAGCCTTGGGGATCGCCATGTGCGTCGGTTCGCAGCGCGTGAGCCTGCAATCCCGCAACTCCCAAGGGCTGACGCGCGCGCTGCGCCGCCAGGCCCCAGACGTTCCCTTGCTGGCCAATATCGGCGCCGCGCAACTGCGTGAGGCCGACGGCCTGGACTTGGCGCGCCGGGCGGTGGATGCACTGGAGGCCGATGGACTCATCGTCCATCTCAATCCGCTGCAGGAAGCGGTACAGCCGGAGGGCGACCGCGACTGGCGCGGCGTCCTGGCGCAGATCGCTCGCGCCGCGCGCAGCATGGGGGTGCCGATCGTGGCCAAGGAAGTGGGGTCGGGCCTCTCTGCCTCGGTGGCTTGTGCGCTCGTTCAGGCGGGCGTGGCGGTGATCGATGTCGCCGGCGCCGGCGGCACCAGTTGGGCCGCGGTGGAGGGCGAGCGGGCCCCCGATGCCGCCGACCGTACAGTTGCGATGGCGTTCGCCGATTGGGGGATCCCGACCCCGGCCAGCGTGCAGGCGGTACGTCGGGCGCTGCCAGCGGTGAAGCTGATCGCGTCGGGCGGGGTCAGCGACGGCGTCGACGTGGCCAAGGCTATCCGCCTGGGCGCGGACATCGCCGGGCAGGCAGCCGGCGTGCTGCGCGCGGCTACGGTATCCACCGAGGCCGTTGTCGCGCATTTCGAGATCGTCATCCGCCAGTTGGCCGTCGCCTGCTTCTGCACCGGCTCGGCTGATCTGGCGGCGTTGCGTCAGGCGCGCTTGTTGCCCTCGACGCATCTGCCCGCCGGTTGATGCCGGCGTAGCCCGCACGTGGCGGCGGGCGCCTAGCCTTGCCGAGTGAGAAGATCGCGGACCGCCGGGCCATTCGCGCTCGTCGCGGGGTTTTTCGGGTGCTGCTTCGTGATCAAGGAGGCGTTCCGCCATATGGACAGCCGCGAGTAAAGCGTATTCGACGGCTATCTCGATGCTCGATCAGGGTGACCGGTCACGCCGAAGATGAGTCCCTAAAAGCGTCGGAACACCAGCTGCGGCGGAGACCGGCAGGAGCAGATGGTGCAAATCCATTACAATGAAGGAGTGGCGATCCGCATTGACCCCCAGTCAGCGCGGCCGGCCGTATGAACGAGAAGAGACGAGCGATTTCAGCTGCCGGACCGCCTTGATTTAACGTCCGATGATTTCGGAGCGCTGATCGGGCGTCCGTTTCGGACGGCGCCATCGTCGGGCGGCGCTAAATGCAGGATAATTGATCTCTTTTCGTATCATAAAGCTGATGCATGATACGCGAGCAGATCATGACGTGTTGACTCGATCGCTGGATAAGGTACTCTGCCATATCATCTAGCATTGGAATGGATCGTTTACGTATCATATGGACTCTCAATCGGAAATTCTGCGCGAAATCGGTGGGTTTTTCAGGCAGGCGAGGCTGGCCGCTGCCATGACGCAGGAGCAGGTCGCTGATTTGGCGGGTATATCCCGTCCCCGATATCGCGACATCGAAAAGGGAGCCGCAGCCGCGCGTGCGACGACGCTCATGAATATCGCTCGCGCGCTCGGTCTGGAAATGATGCTGGTTCCGCAAGCCATGGTTCCGGCTGTCCAGGCTCTATTGCGTCCGCATGATGATGACGATCGACCCGCCTTTGTTTCTCAACCTGACGATGACGATCATGGTCCCAGTCTTTCGCGCACCTAAGACGATCCCGTCCCTGGACGTGCTCTTGAACGCAGTGAAGATCGGCACAATCGTCAGGACGCCGGGTGATTTCAATGCATTCAACTTCGATGAGGCCTACCGCGCGACGGGCGGCTTTCCGGTTCTCAGCCTGTCGTTCCGGGCAGCGACGGGAGGATTGCGGAAAGATCCGAAGCCTATGGCGGGCGCCTTGCCCGCTTTCTTCGCGAACCTCCTGCCGGAGGAGAAATTGCGCGAGGCGATGGAAAGGCACCACGAAGGCAATGTGCGGCCAGGCAATGATTTCGACCTTTTAGCGGCGCTGGGCGCCGATCTGCCGGGAGCCGTACGGGCGTTGCCCAGTGACGGCGCGATAGCGGTGTCACAGGATGCTTCAAAGGATAAGCCCAAGGCACGGTTCTCGCTTGCCGGCGTGCAGATGAAACTGTCGGTCATGAAGAACACTGGAAACGGCGGCGGCCTTACCTTGCCGATGGACGACGAGCAGGGCCGGTACATCGCCAAGTTCCCGTCGACGGCCTTTCCGGACGTTTCCGAGAACGAATTCGCCAACCTGGCGCTGGCAGCAGCAATCGGCATGCAGGTTCCTGAATGCGAACTGGTCGAGAAGTCCGATTTTGAGGGCGTTCCCGAAGAATTCAATACGCTGTCGGAGGGCAAGGTCCTTCTCGTCAAACGCTTCGATCGCGGCGCCGGTGGCGGGAGGATACACATCGAGGATTTCGCTCAGATCTTCGGTGTCTACCCGTCGCGCAAATATGAGGGGGCTGCTTATCACGACATAGCCTTGGCTCTTGGTGTCGCCGTCTCGCCTACGGCGGCTCTCGAGTTCGTCCGCCGCCTGGCACTGACCGTCATCACCGGCAATGGCGACATGCACCTGAAGAATTGGTCTTTGATCTATCCGGGTAACGGCGACAAGCCGGCGCTTGCACCAATCTACGACGTCCTGTCCACCGTGCCATACATTCCCGCCGACGCCTTGGCGCTGTCGCTTGGAGGAGAGCGCTCGTTTAAGGCGCTAGCAGCACCGCGATGGAAAGCATTTGCGAACCGTGCACGGCTTCCGGAGCCGGCAGTCCTGAAGGCAGTGGTCGAGACGGTCAAACTCGTCAACGAACACTGGTGGCATCTGCCTGAGCGCGACCTTGTCGCTGCGAAAGTGCTCGAGCGGATCGACGAACATGTGAAGGCGATGACGCCGGTACTGAATTCCTGTGCCGACAAGTGAGCCGAGACCCCTCGGGTTGCTGATATAGCGGGACTATCCGCCTGTGGGACCGGATGAGTGGCCGCGGACCGATGGTATGCCGTCGCGCGCAAGATTCTACGCAGTGTCGACGAGGACACGAGAGACGAAGCACGTCAGCTCGCCGGAACAGAAGAGTTCGCAGCATCCCGCAGAGGGTCGAGATGCTGTTCCTCCACCTCAATACAACGATGCGGTTCAACCGAATGCGGTGACTGAGGATCGCGATCCGACGCTTTGTGTCGCCAATGTCGCGTCCGCTACACGGGCTGTTCCGACGATCTTTCTTGGAACTCAAGCTAAACCCCTGAAAAGCAACCTGAAATTATTCTTCGGTTGGATCAGGCAAATTGGCATGAGTCTTGAGATCCTTAGGTGCGAGGCGGCTAGAGCTGCCCGACCGGCATTCATGTCGCGGCAGCCGCGATGAATGGAACGAAGGAAGGAAAGCTACATGTCAGGTTTGCGTCAGATCGCCTTTTACGGCAAGGGCGGCATCGGCAAGTCCACCACCTCCCAGAATACGCTCGCCGCCCTTGTCGATCTCGGGCAGAGAATCCTCATCGTCGGCTGCGATCCCAAAGCCGACTCCACCCGCCTGATCCTGAACGCGAAGGCGCAGGATACGGTCCTGCACCTCGCGGCAGAGGAAGGTTCGGTGGAAGACCTGGAACTCGCGGACGTGCTCAAGGTCGGCTACAAAGGAATCAAATGCGTGGAGTCGGGCGGCCCTGAGCCGGGTGTCGGCTGCGCCGGCCGCGGCGTGATCACCTCGATCAACTTCCTCGAGGAGAACGGCGCCTACGACGACGTCGACTATGTCTCCTACGACGTGCTCGGGGATGTGGTGTGTGGCGGTTTCGCGATGCCGATCCGAGAGAACAAGGCCCAGGAAATCTATATCGTCATGTCCGGCGAGATGATGGCGCTCTATGCCGCCAACAACATCGCCAAGGGTATCCTGAAATACGCCCATTCGGGCGGCGTGCGGCTCGGCGGCCTGATCTGCAACGAGCGCCAAACCGACCGCGAGCTCGACCTCGCCGAGGCGCTTGCTTCCAGGCTCAATTCCAAACTTATCCACTTCGTGCCGCGCGACAACATCGTCCAGCACGCCGAGCTCAGGAAGATGTCTGTGATCCAGTATGCGCCGGACTCCAAGCAGGCCGGGGAATACAGGGCGCTGGCCGAGAAGATCCATGGGAATTCGGGCCAGGGCACCATCCCGACCCCGATCACCATGGAGGAGCTCGAGGACATGCTGCTCGACTTCGGCATCATGAAGACGGACGAGCAGATGCTTGCCGAGCTTCAGGTCAAGGAAACGGCTAAGGCGGCCGCACAGTAGCGACCGCTGCCGACATGAGGCGCCGCCTGATCTGGTGCGTCTTTCAAAGAACGGCGCCTCGTCGGTGAGGCGTCACCCTGAACCTTGAAAGGGGTCCCATGAGCCTGGAATACGAGAATGACGGTGGCCTCCATGCGAGGCTTATCGAGGAAGTGCTGTCGCAATATCCTGACAAGGCGGCGAAGCGCCGCAAAAAGCACCTCAGCGTCGCAAAAAGCGGCGACGAGGCTGGCGAGGAAAGCGAGGTCCTTTCCGAATGCGAGGTCAAATCGAACATCAAGTCCATCCCCGGCGTGATGACAATTCGCGGCTGCGCCTATGCCGGCTCGAAAGGCGTGGTGTGGGGTCCAGTCAAGGATATGGTCCATATCTCGCACGGCCCGGTCGGATGCGGGCAATATTCCTGGTCTCAGCGCCGCAACTACTACGTCGGCACGACCGGCATCGACACGTTCGTCACTATGCAGTTCACCTCCGATTTCCAGGAGAAGGATATTGTTTTCGGCGGCGACAAGAAGCTCGAACGGATCATCGACGAGATCGAGGAACTCTTTCCGCTGAACAAGGGCATGACTGTGCAATCCGAATGCCCGATCGGCCTGATTGGCGACGACACCGAAGCTGTGTCCCGCAACAAGGCCAAGCAGCACGAAAAGACAATCGTGCCGGTGCGCTGCGAGGGCTTCCGCGGCGTCTCGCAATCCCTCGGTCACCACATCGCCAACGACGCGATCCGCGACTGGGTGTTCGAGAAGAAGGACCTCGAGTTCGAGGCCGGCCCGTACGATGTCAATGTGGTCGGCGACTACAATATCGGCGGCGACGCCTGGGCTTCGCGCATCCTGCTCGAAGAGATGGGTCTGCGCGTGGTCGGCAACTGGTCGGGCGACGCTACCCTGGTCGAAATAGAGCGAGCGCCAAAGGCGAAACTCAATCTCATCCATTGCTATAGGTCGATGAACTACATCTGCCGGCACATGGAGGAAAAGTATGGCATCGCCTGGATGGAGTACAATTTCTTCGGGCCCTCCCAGACCGAAGCCTCTCTGCGCAAGATAGCCAAGCACTTCGGGCCGGAAATCGAGGCAAAGGCCGAGGCGGTCATCGCCAAATACCGGCCGCTGGTCGAGGCGGTCATAGCCAAGTACCGGCCGCGCCTCGAAGGCAGGACGGTGATGCTCTATGTCGGCGGGCTGCGCCCCCGTCACGTCGTCACCGCATATGAGGACCTGGGCATGGTGATCGTCGGCACTGGCTATGAATTTGGCCATAACGACGACTATCAGCGCACCGGCCACTACGTGAAAAAGGGCACGCTGATCTATGACGACGTAACTGGTTACGAGCTGGAGAAGTTCATCGAGGGGATCCGTCCCGATCTCGTGGGCTCCGGCATCAAAGAAAAGTACCCGGTCCAGAAGATGGGCATACCGTTCCGTCAAATGCATTCCTGGGATTATTCCGGCCCGTATCATGGCTACGACGGCTTCGCCATCTTCGCGCGCGATATGGACCTGGCCATCAACAACCCTGTCTGGAATCTCTACGACGCCCCCTGGAAGAAAAAAGCCGAGCCGTCGGCGGCGATCGCAGCCGAATGAAACCCTGGCTTCCCGGAAGCCGGGAGGCCGCGAACGCCTGTGGCCGCTTGTCCGCGGGAGACCTGAAAACGTTTCGACGTCCCTGTGCCGCCGTATGGCGGGCCAGATGGAAAGAGGTAACCACCCATGCCGCAGTCGGCTGAAAAAGTTCTCGACCACGCGCCCCTGTTCCGCGAGCCGGAATACAGGCAGATGCTCGCCGAGAAGAGGCTGAATTTCGAATGTCCTCACCCGGACCAGATCGTTACCGACCAAGGCGAATTCACCAAGACGTGGGAATACCGCGAAAAGAACCTTGCTCGCCAAGCCCTGGTCGTGAACCCCGCCAAGGCCTGCCAGCCGCTCGGCGCGGTGTTCGCGGCCGCAGGCTTCGAGCGAACGATGTCCTTCGTCCACGGCAGCCAGGGCTGCGTGGCCTATTACCGCTCGCACCTTTCGCGCCATTTCAAGGAGCCTGCTTCGGCGGTTTCCTCCTCGATGACCGAGGACGCGGCAGTGTTCGGCGGCCTGAAGAACATGGTCGACGGGCTCGCCAACACGTACCAACTTTACAACCCGAAGATGATCGCCGTCTCGACCACTTGTATGGCGGAGGTCATTGGCGACGACCTGCACAGCTTCATCGAGAACGCCAAGGACGAAGGCTCGGTCCCGCGCGACTTCGACGTGCCCTTCGCCCACACGCCGGCCTTTGTCGGCAGCCATGTCGACGGCTATGACGTTGCGGTCAGGGGCATTTTGGAGCATTTCTGGAAAGGCGAGGAGCGAACGGAAGCCGAGGGGACCATCAACGTCATTCCGGGTTTCGACGGCTTCTGTGTTGGCAACAACCGGGAACTCAAGCGCCTGCTCGATCTGATAGGCGTGTCCTATACTTTCATCCAAGACGCCTCTGACCAGTTCGACACGCCGTCCGACGGCGAATACCGCATGTACGACGGCGGCACGAAGATCGAAGACGTGAGGAAGGCGCTCAACGCCGAGGCGACGCTGTCGCTGCAGCATTACAACAGCCGAAAAACGCTAGAGTATTGCGAGGGGGTGGGGCAGGCGACGGCCTCGTTCCATTACCCGCTCGGTGTCAAGGCGACTGACGACTTCCTGATGGAGGTTTCCGCGATTTCCGGCAAGCAAATCCCCGAGGCAATCCGCCTCGAGCGCGGCCGACTTGTCGACGCCATGGCGGACAGCCAATCCTGGCTGCACGGTAAGAAATACGCCATTTACGGCGATCCGGACTTTGTCTACGCCATGGCCCGCTTCATCATGGAGACGGGCGGCGAGCCGACCCATTGCCTCGCCACCAACGGCACGTCGGCATGGGAAGCGGAGTTGAAGGAACTGCTTGCATCATCGCCCTTCGGCAAGGATGCTCAAGTCTGGGCGGGCAAGGACCTCTGGGCGATGCGCTCGCTGCTCTTCACCGAGCCGGTGGACCTGCTGATCGGCAACTCCTATGGCAAGTATCTGGAGCGCGACACGGGCACGCCGCTGATCCGGATGACGTTTCCGATCTTCGATCGCCACCATCACCATCGGTTTGCGCTCGTGGGCTACCAAGGCGGATTGCGCGTCCTGACGACGATCCTCGACAAGATCTTCGACAAGCTCGATCGCGAGACAAGCGAGACGGGCGTGACGGACTACTCGTATGACCTCACCCGCTAAGCTTGACGGTCGGCTTTGGCCGGTCGTCTTCCCGAGGGACTTTGGAGACCGACGCAATGTCCTTGCTCAGAGCCAAAATCAAGGATGTCTTCAACGAGCCTGGCTGCGAAAAGAACCGGGGCAAGGATGCCAAGGCGCGCAAGGAGGGCTGTTCGAAGCCACTGACCCCCGGGGCGGCGGCCGGCGGCTGTGCCTTCGATGGCGCCAAGATCGTGCTGCAGCCGATCACCGACGTTGCGCATTTGATCCATGCGCCGCTCGCCTGCGAGGGCAATTCCTGGGACAACCGCGGTGCGGCTTCGTCCGGGCCAGCCCTGTGGCGCACAAGCTTCACGACCGACCTCACCGAACTCGATGTTGTGATGGGGCAGGGCGAGCGGAAGCTCTTCAAAGCGATTCGCGAGATCAAGGAAGCGTATGGGCCGCCGGCGATCTTCGTCTATCCGACCTGCGTGACGGCGCTGATCGGCGACGACATAGAGGCCGTCTGCCAGCGCGCGGCGGAGAAGTTCGGCTTGGCCGTTGTACCGGTCAATGCGCCGGGCTTCGTCGGCTCCAAGAATCTTGGCAACAAGCTTGCCGGCGAGGCGTTGCTCGAGCATGTCATCGGCACGGCCGAGCCCGACGATGCCGGCCCTTACGACATCAACATCCTCGGCGAATTCAACCTCTCAGGCGAATTCTGGCTGGTGAAGCCGCTGCTGGATCGGCTCGGGATCCGGGTGCGCGCCTGCATTCCCGGTGACGCGCGTTACGTAGACATTGCCTGCGCGCACCGCGCCCGGGCGGCTATGGTGGTGTGCTCGACCGCGCTCATCAATCTCGCCCGCAAGATGGACGAGCGCTGGGACATTCCGTTTTTCGAGGGCTCCTTCTACGGCATCACCGATACCTCGGATGCACTCCGGAACATAGCTGAGCTGCTCGTGAAGCAGGGTGCTGATCCGGAGATCCTCGGCCGCACCGAGGTATTGATTGCAGAGGAAGAGGCGATCGCCTGGAAGAAGCTAGCGGCCTACCGGCCGAGGCTCGCAGGCAAGCGCGTGCTGCTAAACACCGGCGGCGTCAAGTCCTGGTCGGTCGTCCATGCGCTGATGGAGATCGGGATCGAGATCGTCGGCACCTCTGTCAAGAAGTCGACCGTCGAAGACAAGGAGCGGATCAAGCAGATCCTCAAGGACCACAACCATATATTCGAGCAGATGGCAGCGCGCGAGCTTTACGCCATGCTCTCCGAACACAAGGCCGATATCCTGCTATCAGGCGGGCGCACGCAATTCGTCGCTCTGAAGGCCAAGACACCCTGGCTCGACATCAACCAGGAGCGCCAACACCCTTACGCCGGCTATGACGGCATGTTGGAACTCGTACGCCAGATCGACCTGGCCATTCAAAACCCCATCTGGTGCCAGGTACGGGAGCCGGCACCATGGGATTGCCAGCCTGCGGTGAGGAAGGAACGGCCGTGCACGAAAAGCGAGACCGCGAGCTTGCATGTTGTCCAGGAATTCGCCGGCACGACAGCCGACGATTTCGGCGAGTGTTGAGGAAAGCCGATGGTCCGCATCCTTCCCCAGACCAAAGCGGCGGCGGTCAATCCGCTGAAGTCATCGCAGCCATTGGGTGCCGCCTTGGCCATTCTTGGCGTCGACGGCGCGATGCCCTTGTTCCACGGCAGCCAAGGCTGCACCAGCTTCGCGCTCGTGCTCTTCGTGCGACATTTCAAGGAAGCCATTCCCTTGCAGACAACGGCGATGGATGAGGTGGCGACGATCCTTGGCGGGGCGGACCATCTGGAACAGGCGATCCTCAACCTCAAGGCCCGCACAAGGCCAACACTGATCGGAGTCTGCACGACGGCGCTGGTGGAAACCCGGGGCGAAGACTGCGCAGGCGATATCGCCAATATCAGGCTGAAGCGCAGGGAAGAACTCGCGGGTACGGAGGTGGTGCTAGCCAACACACCGGATTTCGACGGCGCGATCGAAGAGGGCTGGGCCAAGGCTGTCACCGCGATGATCGAAAGGATTACGCGGCCCGGCGAGCAGGTGCGGCAGTCGAAGAAGATCGTGATCCTGCCTGGCTGGAACCTCACTGTGGCTGACGTCGAGCATTTGCGTGAGATGGTTGCAAGCTTTGGACTGAAGCCGGTGATTCTGCCGGACATCTCCGGCTCGCTCGACGGTACGGTGCCCGACCGTTGGGTCACGACCACCTATGGCGGCACCAGTGTCGAGGATATCCGTGAGCTTGGCACGGCCGAGCAATGCATCGTCATCGGTGAGCATATGCGCCGCCCGGCCGAGCTGCTGCAGAGGTTGACCGGCGTGCCTTACGTGCTGTTCCGGTCGCTGACTGGATTGAAGGACGCCGACCGGTTCGTCTCGCTTCTCTGTGCGGTTTCGGGCGCGGGGGCGCCGGCTCGGGTGCGCCGTCGCCGGGCGCAGTTGCAGGACGCGTTGCTCGACGGACATTTCCACTTTGGAGGCAAGAAAATTGCGATCGCTGCTGAACCAGACCAACTCTACCAACTCGCGAGCTTCTTCATCGGCATGGGCTCCGAAATCGCGGCGGCGGTCACAACGGCCGCTGTGTCGAAAATTCTGGAGGAAGTACCGGCGCAGTCGGTTCAGATCGGCGATCTCGGCGATTTGGAAGCTCTTGGCGCCGGCGCTGATCTTTTCGTTACTCATTCCCACGGGCGCCAGGCGGCGCAGCGCCTCGGCATTCCGCTCATGCGGGTCGGCTTCCCGATCTTCGACCGGCTCGGGGCCCAGCACAAGCTCACAATCCTCTACCAGGGGACCCGCGACCTGATCTTCGAGGTTGCCAATATTTTTGAAGCCAACCGGCGCGCGCCGACGCCTGAGGCGTTTGATCCACTCCGTACGCGAGAAATGCCAGATGAGCTCCGTTCGTCGCCTCTCGCTCGTCACTGACGAGGTTCACGCACCGACGCCGGAACGCCAAGCCGGCGCATTGCGCGTGGCCATCGCCACGCAGGACATGAAGAACCTCAACGCCCATTTCGGGTCGGCCAGGCGCTTTGCTGTCTACGACGTGATGCGCGAGGAGTGGCATCTTGTGGAAGCCGTGGCCTTCGATGACGGTTCCGACGAGAGCGGGAAGCATCGGACTGAGGGCGACGACCGCATCACCCCGAAGGTGGAGGCGCTGAAGGGCTGTCATCTCCTGTTTTGTTTGGCGATCGGCGGACCTTCGGCAGCCAAACTTGTTTCGGCAAAAATTCATCCGATCAAAGTGCCGCAGCCCGAGACCATCCAAGAGGTGCTGTTGCGCACGCAGATGATGCTCAGGACCTGTCCTCCCCCTTGGCTGCGCAAGGTGCTGGCGCAGGCAGGTGTCGCCGAACAGAAACCGTCCTTCGAGGACGAGAACTGAAATGCGGAGTGGGCGAAATGTCTGATGCCGAGGTTAGCGCTGCCGCCACCGAGGACGAGGCGGCCCTTGCCACCCCGTTCGTCAAATGCCTCGTGCGGCTGATCCGTGCCAATGATTCCCACGGGTCATGGGAAGGCAAATCGGACGCCGAGCTGCTGGGCGACTTCATCATCACCAGGGAACAGCGCCGTGCAATTCCAATCATCGGCGATCCCGATCCGGACGTGCTGTGGAGGCTCGATAAGTTCTACACCGCCGTCGGACTAGCGATTGAGGAGCGCACCGGCCTGATGGCATCGCCGATGATGGAGATAAGCCACGAGGGCTTCGGCCGCGTGCTCTTCACGGCCGGGCGACTGGTCGTTCTGTCCAAGACCCTGCGCGACGTCCACCGGTTCGGCTTCGAGACGTTCTGGAAACTCGCCGCGGCCGGTACCCAACTGGCCGGCGATGCCACCGCAGCCATTGAGGCTTATCCCGAGGTGGCGCGGGCGTGATGGAACCGATTTTCGATCGAGGGGATCATGTCAGGCCTTGAGGACATGCGATGGCCAGCCCTCTCAATCGAGGCGGTCGAGGCCGATGTGGTTCTTGGGGTAGCGCTGATGAAGCCAGTGGTACTGATCTGTTCGCAAGATGCGGAGTTGTATCTGTTCCTCAGCCACATTCTGGGGGTGGACGGCTTCACGAGTGAGCCAGCAGGGGGCGTGAAAGAAGCACTTGCATTGGCCGATCGACAGGAGCTCCAGGCGGTAGTCCTGGACTGCGGGCCAGCAAGCGCGGCAGGCTCCACAATCTGCGCCCGGTTCAAGGGGGATCCTCGGACCGGCCGCCTGCCCGTCATTGCGTTGATCGCGCCCGGCGCCGAGAACCAGCACCTCGATCTCTTGAAGGCAGGAATTGACGAGAGCTTTGTGCGGCCCTTCGCGCCGGCCAAGCTGCTTGACTGTCTACGCACGAAGCTGGCGCTGCCACAGCCGGGTTCAAACGGGATAAAAAACGGCAGCTGGCTCAGTTGCGGCAGCCTTGAGATGAAGCTCGATGCTCACCGGGTTCGAGGTAATGGCCACGACATCCATCTCGGACCTCTCGAATTCAACCTGCTGCGGCAATTCCTTGAGGCCCCCGGCAAGGTCTTCAGCCGAGACGAGCTGATCGACGCGGCCTGGCCGGACAATATCCATATCGGTGAACGCACTGTCGACGTCCATATCAGCCGGATCAGAAAGGCGCTGAAGGCGGCCTCGCCAGGTAGCGTCATTCGTACTGTCAGGTCTGCCGGCTACTCGCTCGAGAAGCCGGACGACTGAATAGCGAACGGATGGTGTGCCACTCTCCATCTTCGTTCGAAGGCAAGTCTTGCGGCTTCGAAACGCGCTACGGGCGCGACATACTCAGGGGGAGCAGTCAGATGGCCTTCAAAAGCCTACTCAGTGTAGCGGGAGCTGACCACTCCGATCTGGACGTCAGAACAGCTGCGAGCTTGTGCGCCGAGGTCGGCGCACATTTGTCCGTCCTGATTATGTCGCCTCCGCCTCTCGTTATGTCGCCTCCGCCGCTGGGTGATGGCCTCCCCGAATGGCCCAGACAACGCGCACACGCCATTGCCGCACTGGAAAAACGGTACAGGCAAATCGAGAGATTTTCACAGGACGCGGCCAGTCTGGAAAAAACATCTAGGGAAATTCACAAACTGCTGAGAGCCACGTGGCGGTGCTATGATGTCGATG
>NZ_JAMYQZ010000050.1:0-46371 GCF_040321145.1 Mesorhizobium sp. M0514 | reverse complement strand
GAGCTCTTCGCATAGCTCTCTCGCGTCTTGGCGCGAACACTCGCAGCGATAGCGCAGGATTGTAGCCTGTTCAGTCAAGTCCTGCTGAATGTCGTTCAATTCGGCCAGCTTCCGTTCGATAGAACTCATCTAGGCACCTTGCGCCTAGAAGTGGCCGCGCGCAAACGCTGGTTCGATAGCGATGCCCAGTTGGGTTGTGCTGCGCTCTTAGGCGTCGAATTCCAGCGGCTGGTGCTCCGGTAGCTCCTGCCACATCACTTGGCGGAACTCGGGACGGTCTCCCTGTTGCGCGCAGATGGGGCGCGCATAGAGATGCTCTTCGCCCAGTCAGGGTCATGTGGCTTGCCGGAAATGGGCGGTCCGAGGTCGGCCATTCTGGTCAGGCCCGACCGAACCCGCCGCAGCGGCAAAAAGTTTCCGGAAAGGCGTGCCTGTTGTCCGATCGCCCGCTCGGATTTTCGTACCATCTATTCCCGACTTCCATTAGCATCCCCTCATGGCAACTCTGCGGTACGGCGTAAGGCGGGAACCGGCTGGGACATGGACGGTGTTCGACGTGTTCACCGGGCTGCCGGCTATTTTAGCGGGCCACCCATCTGTCGACCTTCCTGATATGGAGTACGCCAAGGAGCTGGCGGACATCCTGAATGCCAACGACCTGAAGCAGAGGCTGTCCCACGGGAGGTTCCCAGGAGGGTTTCGCCTGATGGCACTTAGCGCCTCGGGCTAGGGAACCAACTGGGACGCCTGCACGTTCGGTTTGCGTCACTGGTAGGCTGACCGTGAGAGAGCTAAACAACGAACAGCGACGGGCTATCTCGCGCCTCATTCGCAAGTGGATTACGTCAGAGACGATCCGCCGTCACCTTCGCGAGTTGCTGAAGCTGCCTGTCGAGACTGAGCTGCCCAAGAAACATCAATCACTGCTTGACGAGATTGATGGGAAGCGCAACGGCAGATAGGCACAGAATTCCGCGTCACAACCTACCGGATGTACGAGAAATCATCGCTGGGTCTCCCTGAAAAAAGCTCTTGACAACGTACAATGGTGGACGTTGAGTTCCGAACCGTCGCTGGCTGAGGTTGTGGGCGCTGGCGACTGGGAAGGGTCTTCAACCTCCCGCCCTTCATGAGGGTAATGACGATGGGCACCCAATCGGTGTTGTCGGTTGTCGTTTTGGAAGATGAGGCGCTTATTGCGCTCGATGTCGAACAGTCATTGTGTGATGCCGGCTTCAATGTCTTGGCAGTCCTGTCATCTTGCTCCGAGGCTCTTGAGTGGCTGCAATCAAACTCCCCCGATGTAGCCGTCCTTGATGTCGAGCTGAATGATGGAAACTGCGAGGCCGTAGCCAGGCTCCTTCACGAGCGGAATATCCCGTTTGTTGTTCATTCGGGAAGCGCGTTCGATGGCAGCTACTACGATCCGATCTTTCAAAACGGAACGTGGGTATCAAAGCCCGCCGGGGACGGGGATGTGACTAATGCAGTCGCGGCTTGTGTCAGAAGCCGGTCCGCCGCATAGACGGTTATGGCGCTCCATTGGTTCTCCCCAACGGTCTACGTCAGGACCGAGCAGATCGGCATCACGTTGGGCGTCAGTCACGTCGAGGGTGCCTCCAAACTCTCCTTCAGTGGAACAAGCGTGGGCCTAAATGGAACCTCGCGGTGCGCGTATGTAGGGCCTGCCTAGCTGACCAAGCGACACCTCAGGAGGTTCGTCAGGCGTTTCCGAGCTGCTGCCAAGGAAGAGGGGGTATTGAGGCTCGACGCGCCTTGCTGACTGAGGGGGCAAAACGGGCCTTCAGGAAGCGATTTGCCACACCGCTACGCCCGCGAGCAGCAGCCCAGCTAGTCCCTCAACCCCACGCGAGATTACCTCGAACACACGGGGACGATTGTCTAAGAAGTGCATCAGCCGTTGCCGAAACAAGATCGAAAGGATCGCGACACAGGACAGGGTCAGCGTGACACCGACCATCATTGTGATGGCGAAGAGGATGCCCGCTCCGGGTACGCCGCGAGATATGGCGAAGGTCATGACGAAGAGGGTCAATGGGCATGGGATCAGTCCGGCCATTACACCCACAACCTCACCTTCATGATGGTGGTGATGGCCGTGGCGAACTGCGCGCCATAACATCCAGAGGCCTATAAGGCCGAGTAGGCCACGGCTGATGTCTTCGAGAAGAGGGGCGCGGCCAACGCTGCCGAGCGTGGTGGAGACAAGGGGCAAGGAGAGAACCGCAATCAAGACAGCAATAGTGATGTGCGTGAACGACAGCGTGAGCGACACCAATAGGCCGCGAGACACCGACGCATCTGATCCGGCAAGGTAGGTAGCAAGGACGGCTTTGCTGTGTCCCGGCGTCAAGGCGTGGGCTGCCCCGAACACGACGCCCATTGGCAGGAAGGCCGTGAACGCCAGCCAGTCGCCTCCCGTCTGGAGCAGCTTTATCTGGTCGGCCAAGGCCAGATAAATCGTTCGCTGATACTCGACGAGCGAATGAAGCATCGGCTCAGTGTACCAGAAACGGCATTGTCGACACGATCCTTGGTGCCTGTGGGAAGTGCCTCAGTTTGAAGTCTGAAGCCGATAAAATTGTATGGAACCGTTGCCAGAGTTACACGTTTGCAGTGCAAGTGGTCGATCCGAAGGGTGTAGCCGCTCCAATCTCAGGAAGTCCGTCGCCTACGCTTATTAGCTGCGACGGGCTTCTTGTCTTCCAAACTGACACGCTAATCGGCGTCTGTGGGAGGCATCCCATCTCCATGGTCGTGGTCGTGACCAGGGTCGTGCGGATGTGGGTGGCTGAGACCAACAACTTCTGACGAGAAGCGAATGTTTGCCGCAGCGAGGGCTGGCATGTGTTCCAACATTTCTCTTTCCAGGGTTTCGGCGATCCTACTTGCCGCCGAAAGCGGGAGGGACCGGTCAACGTTAATCGCCACATCAGCGTGGAGTTTGTGGCCTATCCATCGTGCTTTCGCCTCCACGATCTCGGCTCCCGGAACGTGGGCGGCCGCATGATGGATTTCCTCGATCACGCCGGGCTCAATGCCGTCGAGCATACGGGTGAGGACGGAGCGGGCCGACTGCCAGACAATTCCCAAGATTGCCACCGTGATCAACAGCCCTATGATCGGGTCGGCGAGCGGAAAGCCCAGCCAGACACCAAGCGCGCCGACTACAACGGCAAGGCTCGTCAGCCCGTCCGTGCGCGCATGGAACCCGTCCGCGATCAGCGCCGTACTGTTGATCTCGCGGCCCACCCTTATGCGGAACACCGCCACAGCCTCGTTGCCAAGAAAGCCGACGATACCGGCCGCTGCCAGCCAGCCAAGGTGCGTCACAGCTTGAGGATGGATTAGCCGGTCGATGGCCCGATACCCGGCGACAATCGCGCTGAAGAGGATGATCAGAACAATCATGATCCCTGCGAGGTCTTCAACCCGGCCAAGGCCGTAGGTGAACGTCTTGGTGGGCTTCCGGCGTGCCAGTATGAACGCGATCCAGAGCGGTACAGCCGTAGTGGCATCACCAACGTTGTGGATTGTATCTGCGAGCAGCGCCACGCTGCCTGACAGCACCACGACGCCAATCTGCAAAAGGGCCGTGACCGCGAGTATGACGCACGACCACTTGATCGCCCAAATTCCGCGATCAGTTGTGGCGATGGTCGCGTCAATGACGCCGTGGGTATGGCCATGCGAGGAATGGTCGTGACCGTGGCCATGCCCGCTATGGTCATGAGATCCGAAGCCGAACCAATCGAGAATACGCGCGCCGATTCCGTTCATAGGTATTTGGCCAGTTGCTTGAGTTCGGCGAGGCTGTCATGGGCGCTACCGGGTTCAGCCGTATCGGTCAGACAATGCTCGATGTGATCGTGGATCAGCTCGCGCTTTGCGCCACTGATGGCGCTCTCGACCGCGTGGAGTTGCTGGGCTAGGTCGACACAGGGTCGACGCGCCTCAAACATGGATAGTACGGCTGAGAGATGCCCTTGAGCGCGCTTGAGGCGCTTCACGATGGCGGGGTGCGAAGTGTGTAAGCTATCTGACATGCCGCCACCCGTATCCCCCCGGGGAGGATATGGTCAAGGGACTTTTACTCCATGTCCGGTACGTCGCCACCCACGGAGAGCGTCGTCGGCTCCCCGTAATCACCAAGCGCCGGGTCTGTATCACGGCTCCAGGCTATGACGCCGACATGGCTGGATGATAGGCCCTTGGCAGTGCAAATCGCGCGTCTTCGCTCTGCTGATCGGTTGGACCATAGGCTGTGAACAATCGCCATCCTGGCCTCGATCAAAGGCAACAACCACAATCAACTTCGCGCTTTACGATTGCGAATACAAAATGGGCTGGCGTTGAGGTGGGAGATTTCCTGGGCGGCAAATCAGGTCCGATCCCTAGGGTGCGGATATATACTCATTGACTACTCAGTACACCTTTTTCACCGGCCCCAGCGCTCTGAATCGAGCAGGACCTCGTACCGAAAATGTGTGTTCATCGAAGCTCATAGCGTGGCCGTGTGGGAGTAAGATAACTTTGGCGGCGGTGAGCTATGAGGCCTTGCTCACCATTGGCGAGGCCTTTAGCCGGTCAGCGAGCTTCACGGCAAGGCGAGATGTCGAGTCGGTCTGCCTAATCAGGGCAAGCAAATCGATGCTGAAAGTCGCACCACTCTTTTTCATATCTCGGAGTTCCGCATCCAGCATCGACTGCAGCGCTGCCAGCCGCGCTTTCGCCCGTGTCAGATCTATCAAACCGTCGATTTGGGCCTGTGAAACGCCTGCCCCGTTGCCGAAATACGCCCGGAACCCTTCTTGGAACGCTTTCTTTTCTGCCCTCGAAAGGGCCTTGGGGAAAGGCAAAGCCCTCATATTTTTCACATTTTTGATCATAGCAGACATTGGCTCCAAGACTGAGAACTCGTGTCAGGCACCAATCCGTAAAACAATTGCAGAAATCGGGCCGATGCATCGAGCAAATGTTCGAACGCTGCCAGAATAATTGCGCGCGTGGGCGGGCGTGCGGTCGGCGTGCGTTGCCTGATGTCCACATTTTAATGCCCCCACCCCTTCAGAGGCGCCGCCGCGCTGGCGTCACAGCGCGGCGACCAGTGGCCTGAGAGGAAGGGCAGACGCCCAGGCCAACGACAGGTTTTTTCAATGGACTGGGTAACGCCTCTTTACCCCGTCAATCGAGCGCTGGAACCAGATCTCCATCTGCCGTCGATAGGTGGCGAGACGTACGCTGATTTCGCGTTCGTTGATGTCCTGCTTTTTGAGGGTGGCTTCGTAGTCGACAAGAACTTTATCGCGAACCTTGGCCAACGCGGCTGTGGCGAACTCGACTGCCTGGGACGGGGTCATAGCTTCACCTTGGCGGTGCGAGGCTTAACGCCTGCCGGCTTCACGCTCCTCTGCGGTCCCGCTGCGACTTCAAGCAACGTGAGGCGATTTGCCAGCGTCTTGGTTTCCCGTGCGACCAAGGCCTCGATCACATCCGCGATGTCGGCGAGTAGCCCGTCCTCGGCCAAGACCGAGGTCACATTGCTATCCGCCTTGGCAAAGACCTTTGCCAAGGCAATGATGGTGTCGAGCTGATCGCTATTGCTGGAAGTGAGCTTTGTAAGTGCGCGCATCTGGTGAGGCCTCCGATGGGGTGGAAGGCGCACTATACCTCAACCAGTTTCCGCAACTTGGAACGCGTGACCTTGGTCAGGTCTACGAGAGCACGACTCAAGGCTTGCTCTATTTTCGAGCGATCGTGTGAGTCCCATTCTGCCAGGTATCCGGCCTCTACCAGGCTGTCTGTGAGCTCCGTGAGATCGACCTCCACATCGAGGACCGCGAGCCCTTTCGATTTCCGGTCGAGATACCTGTTCTTTCTTTCAATGCACGTCATTTCACTCGTCCCCGCTTTGGATTACCCGCTCCTTTCTCGTTACCCCTCGTAGGTAGTGCGTCGGTTCAGCGATCGCCAGTCACGCGTTACGGCGCCGTTCAATCCGCGCCTTATGCCTTGATTATATGATGCAGGTTTTTGGCTAGGACTATTTCAGTCAGCCGCTTTGCCGTCTCCAGATCATCGCCTTTGAGATCTTCGAAGCCGTATGGCCTTCTCCTCGCGTGGGGGTTGGCGTCTTCCCACTTCCAGCAAACACCCGTCCAAACCGCCTTGATTTCAGCAGATACGTGAACACACAACTGTGCCTCATCGAAAAAAGGCGCCTGGCGTATGAAGTCAAACCTGGGTTCTTCAAACCTAGCTTCGACACGTGCCGCAATCTCGGCAACGCTTATCGGCTCTACGTCTCGTTGCGCCTCAACCTCTTCAACATGCTTACGGCGAACCTCGTCAACCGCGGCGCAGAACGCGCCCCATTCCTTCGAGCCTTTTTCAACACCGGCCTTTTTCGCCAAGCCCTTTCGGAGATAGTAAAGTGCGTGTCGGTCGTCTTGAGGTTCGCATTCGGGATTAGATATGACCTCATCGATCGCGTCATCTGTTATCGGGTGAGATTCAACAAGCTGCCTTGTCTCATCCGAAAGGAGATCGGCAGAAGTGCTTGCCTGTCGTTTCTTTTCATAGCTTTCTTTTGGTGCCTTTCCTTTTACCCTTTTATCCCGCAGCGGGTCTGTTACTGAAGAACGCGGCGCGCGTGCCCCTGCTACGCTCTCCACGTTTTCGCTGACCAGACCCGCTGCGGACTGGAGAGGCGGCTTCGCCCGTTGAGAAACAATCAGTCTTGGCCCTTCGTAATCGGTAGGAAACGACGCACGTACACGATGCATTACAGTGATCAATTTCCCCTGCGGGTTGCGGGTCATCAGATGGTCCGGATAGGCCAAGCCTAGTTTGTAAAGGCGCCCAAAACTTTCTTCGATCGACCTTGGCTTCATGCCGCACCAAGTAGCCAACTCGTCGGCTGTCCAACCAAGGAATTGATTTTTGAGATTAAAGAACGCCGTTATCAGGCCTACGCCACGCAATGCAATGAGGTCCCTTGCACAGATCCTGACCCCTTCCCGGATAAACTCCTTGAGTTGCGCACCACGTTTTTTCGGCTCGTCATCCCAGACGATCGGCACATATTTGAGTTTGACAAGTTCTTTTTTCTTGCCCTGCAAGTCGGCCAGTTTGGCCTTGTCGTCGTCGGCAACCAAGTTGCCCCCTAGCGTTCCCATTTCGCGCCCTTTCTGAAATTTTGGACCTGCCGGCGCAACGAAGCTGCGACGGCTTTCGTGACGCCATCCAGTTGCGTCCCGGAAAGGCCATGGCGGCGAACCACGCCCGTGCGAAATTCTCCCAACGTCTTTGCGAGTTCTCTGTCAAAATCAGCGGAAGGCTGCCTGGCCAGTGTTTTAGCCACGGCCGGAATTCCATCTCGCTTGATTGTGGCGAGCCGGCTCAGATCGATGATCTCAGCCGGCCCGGCAGGCGCCGGCCTTGACGAGGGCGCCCGCTTTGTAGGGATGGTGATGACCTCGGCCATCAACTGTCGACCACTTAGGCTCCTCATCATTTCACCCTGCTCCTAACGTTCTCAAGTAGTCGCTCATGCCATATGAAGCGGTCTTCGAAGCGGAGGCCGGGCCTGCTGATCTCGATAGGCCAAATATTCTGCCAGTTCGAGACGACGTTGCTAGTGGCCAGATCGACGACTTCAACAATGCGATCGGGTGCGACGCACCCGAAGTAGATGAACCAGGTTCGGTCACTGGATCCATTGACACGTCGCAGGGCGTCTACCGTTTCCTGGGTGACGTTAGTTGCAGCCCACCCCCGCCACTTGTGAAGGTCCGCTTCCGGCACGTTAACTTTGAGCCGAAAACGTGCCTTGTCCAACGCTGAGCCTGCGAGGCCATGACCACTTTCGACTTTCGACGAGGTTAGCCAAACACCAACGAGGCCGGAGCCTCTCCAAAGATCGGTTGGGACGTCGCCCACAGTTAAGCCATGCGCTGCAATACCGCGCAGATATTCGCCGGCCGTGAAATGATAAAGGTCCATCACTTGACCACCTCACCTGCCAAATGGGCAAGCAAGCGGCGGCGGCTCGCTACCCAGATCGCCCCGACCTTGGACGCCGGAATCTGCTTTTTCACCAGCATGTGAAAGGTCTGGGCAGGTGTCCTGTTAATCGCCGAAGCGATGTCGCGACAACCCCACAGGATATCGCCGGAATCTTTGGATTTCGCTTTCATTGGCAACTCGCAATCGTGAAACAGATTGCAGCCGATGGTAACGGATTAGAATGGTTGCGAAACGTCTAATTTTATGTCATGGGATAATTTATAAATTAGCCAGACAGGTTATCCATGATCCCAGTAACATTGAAATGGCATCACCCCCTCCGCGATGTCGTTGTCCCGGCCGGCCCAATAGATTGGGACTCTCCGGCCGATGATCAACGCCGTTTTACGCCTCTGACCGACGAGGTTCGGCCTCTCTCCTTCACGCTCACCAACCTAGAAAATCCGATCTCGGTGGCTATGGCGAATTGTCGGAACTTTCAAGATTTTCGCACCTTCATCAACCATCACGGCTTCCCCTGGGAAAAAGATAAAGCTGAGGTTTGGCAGCTGATAAGTAATACCAAGGACCTGAACCGCTATCTCGCTGCATGCTCCCATCCCCCAGCCGCTAAGCTCGAAACCGCCCTGCTCATCCGAGAGCGCTTCACGATTGAATCTGACATCCATTTTTCGCCCAGGACGGGCAATCCAGAATTGGCCGTTAAGGTCACAACGCCATTTGAGTTTATGTGTCTGGAAGTTCTCTACGCCTTCGAAGTGGGCGCCAATTTTCAGCGCTGCGAACGGTGCTCCAACGGCTTCTTGACCGGCACCGCCACAGGCCGCCGGAACACCTCGAGATTTTGCCGCGAGAGTTGCCGTCAGGCTGCGCTACGGCATCGAAACAAAGCACAGGAGGACAAGGGCAATGTCGGTAAATAAACGCAATTGGACAACGCCGAAGGGCGAGGAGAAGGCGGCCTGGGTCGTTCGATACAGCGACGCCGCCGGAGTCCGCAGACTGAAAACCTTCCGTACCAAAAAGGCAGCCGACTCCTTCGCAGCGGTGTCGGCGGTTGAAATAGCCGCTGGCATTCATGTTCCTGATGCCCAGACGGTAACCGTTGCCGAGGCCGGCAAGAACTGGCTGAAAGCCTGCGATGAAGCCGGGCTGGAACGAAGCACAATTCAACAATATGAGCAGCATTATCGAATCCATATCGCCCCGATGATCGGCACAGAGAAGTTGACGCGGATCACCGTTCCATTTGTCCGAAATTTCCAGGATCGGCTTCGTGAGGCTGGCAGGTCAGCCGCTATGATCAAACGCATCGTAGTCAGCCTTGGCGGCCTGATCGCCGATGCCCAGGGCCGTGGCCACATTATTGGCAATGCCGTTTATGACGCCTCGAAGCGTCGTCTGAATGGCAAGGCTAGAAAGGTTGAGCGCCGCCAGAAGGTAAAGCTCCGTGTCGGCAAGGACATTCCGACAAATCCGGAGATCAGGGCAATCCTCGAACACGTCACCGGGCGCTACAAACCGTTGCTCGTCACCGCTATCTTCACGGGGCTTCGCGCTTCCGAGCTTCGCGGCCTCAGGTGGGATCATGTCGATCTTGCCAAGGCGTTGCTGCACGTCCATCAGCGAGCCGACAAATTCCATTCCATCGGCGCGACAAAGACAGAGGCTGGTCAGCGCACAATCCCCCTGCCCCCGATGGCAGTGAATGTGTTGAGGGAATGGAAACTGGCTTGCCCAAAGGGTGACCTCAACCTCGTGTTCCCGAACGGCGAAGGCAACATCGAATGGCACGCCAATATTATTAAGCGCGGTCTTTGGCCTGCCCAGGTTGCGGCGGGGGTTAGAATCGATTCTGGGAAGCGCGATAGTGACGGCGCCGCGATCATGGTGGCGAAATATCCTGGTTTGCATAGCATCCGGCATTGGTATGCAAGCTGGCTGATAAATCGTCGCGTCGATGGCGGCCTGGAATTACCCATGAAGACGGTGCAGGAAAGATTGGGCCATGGATCGATCGCTATGACTGCAGATGTCTATTCGCATCTGTTCCCCAGTACCGACGATGCTCAAGCGCTTTCGGCGGCGCAGAATCAGCTTATGATCGCGGTAGGCGCGACATGACTGCGACATGGGCCGCAAAAAACCAATTGAAACAACCCGGGCGGAAACACTCTGACTCCGTTAGTCCTGGTTCGAATCCAGGTTCCCCAGCCAAGGCACGTCATGCCCACTGACAGCCAGTACATCCTCGAACGCATCCGCCAGGGATGCGTGGAGTTGTCCGATGACGAGTTCGCCATCGACAGGCTGGCAAAATATGTCGGCAACGGGAGAATCCGCTGGCATGTCGAGTTCCGGGGGCATCGCATCGAGCTGACAACCGGCCAGATCAAGAAGCAGCCTACCTTTCGCAGGAAAATCCTCGAACAGGCCGGCGTTCTGCCGCCGCAGCGTGCCGGGGCCGATTACCGGCGATGGGCACTCGATCTCAGGCGGAATGCCATCGAGCTTCCCTGGCGCGACAGGCCGGTCGATGCCGGTTTTGCCATCGACAGGCTGACCAGCCACGGCGATGGGCGCTGGACGGTGCAATATCAGGGCAAGGCGATAAAATTCACGACGACGAAACTGCGCCGGCAACTCAGTTTCCGCAAACGCATGCTGGCCAAGGCTAAGGTGCTGCCGCCGGAATTGGCCCCGCCTGCCTATCGCAAGTGGATGGACTCGCTCATGCAAAACGCCACAGAGGCGGTACCGCAGGCCGGCGAAGCTTCGGCGACGGAGAAGAGTTGGCTTGACGACCTGCCGGAGCTGGCCGGCTGGGAAGATGAAGCGCCGCCCGAGAATTGATTGGGTTCCAATGATCATGAAATCGGGCGATGCTTCTCCGGAACTGCGCGATTGGGCAGCGGACGTTCTGGGGATACATACCGATATCCAAATGCCGGCCAAAACCGCCCAGCGGTAACCCTCCCGCCAGGCCTGATATTTCCCCGGCAGGAACTTGGTCGCCGCCGAAGTCAGCGGCCGGCGCCGCTCATCAAGAGATTGCCTGAGGAGGCGCCGGCCAGGCGGGCATTGGGGTACCCGCCGACGCTACATTAGCATTAACGCATAGATTTGGTATGGCGCGAACGCGGAAGGGCGGCTGCCTTCACAGCAGCATTCCGCAATTTTTCCCAAGACCCCCAACCCGCAACGCTGCGATGGTTGGAACGCCCAGCGTTTCGGCGTGGCTTGCCCTGGAGACAATCATGACGACGTTTCTCGCCGCTCTCGCATCCGAAGGTCCCCCAGCCGACCGGGCGAAAGACATGGACCTGTATGGATGGTTGATTGGCAGTTGGGACATGGAGACGCTCCACCACCGCAACGACGGCACAATTCAGAAATGGGATGGCGAGTGTCACTTTGGTTGGGTGCTCGAAGGCCGCGCCATTCAGGACATCTGGATCAGGCCCAGGCGCCCTGCCCCGTCCACCATGTATGGCACGACCTTGCGCGTCTTCGATCCCGGGATCGGTGGCTGGCATATCATCTGGAGCGATCCGCCCAACCAGGATTACTCGCGCCAGATCGGGCGGGCCGAAGGCAAGGACATCGTCCAGATGGGCGCCGACTCGCGCGGCCTGCAGGCGCGGTGGCGGTTCACCGAGATCACCGCCGCCAGCTTTCACTGGATCGGCGAGGAGAGACGAGCGGAGAGCGACCCCTGGCGCGTGACATATGAGCATTTCGCGCGCCGAACGGGATCCTGAAGCACGCCTGTGCATTCAGCCCCTCGTGCCTACGGGCGAGGTACGACCATAGATTAGCGATAGCTCAATTAACACCAAACCAGGATCTCAAATCGCCGGTACAAGCGCGCCCAAGAACCTTCATATGTACTGAGCGCGAACTGACGCTAGACAAGTGAAAATTCCAATAGCATTGTTGGCACTGGGACGGGGCTCGACCGGCAAGCGCAGAGGATGCTTGTCGGTGGTTGGCAACTGCTAAACCGTACAGCCGTAATTGCCACGGCTGCGAGACCAAGGAGCCCAAGGATGCCGAACCCAAGCCAAACCAGCGATCAATGGTGGGTCAACGACCAGACGCCGGACAACCCGTACGGCAAAAGCGAAGATTACGGAGCCTTCCTCACCTATCTTGGAGCGCTGGACCGGTCGATAACGCCGGCGATCGCGGCGGGAACGCTGAGGATCAATGTCTCCGAGCTCAATGACCATCCCGAATACAAGGCCGCCGCGATCGGCGCCTTGCAGATGTGGGCCAGTGTCACCCCGTTGAAGTTCGAAATCGTCGACAATGCACCATACAACAGCGCAACGGACTGGATGCAGGTTGTCAGCCCCGAACTGGGCGAAGAGGACGACGGCAGCGCCTATTCCAACGACCGCTATGTCAGCATCGGCCAGCGTTTCCACGACACCGAGGTCAACAAGACGGATATTGGCGGCTATGTCTTCGATTCCTTCATCCATGAATTCGGTCATGAGTTCGGGCTGAACCACCCCGGGCTCTACAATTACAGCGGCCCAGGCGGCGTACAGATCAATTACCTGAACAATGCGACCTGGACCTACGACCGTCAGCAATACAGCGTCATGTCCTATTTCGACGGGATCGATGTCGGTGAAACCAGCCGCTGGTCGGCGTCAACGCCGATGATGGCCGACATCGAGGCTGTCATCCGCCGCTTTTTCTCCACCGTCGACGAGAACGGCGTGCGCACCTATCAGCATATCGATCTCAACACGGGCGACAACGTCTACGGCTTCGGCAGTGCCGTGGACGGCTACCGGCTGACCTCCTCGGGCATGCAGCACGATATCGGTTTTGTCATCCATGACACCGGAGGAACCGACACGATCGACTTCTCCGGCTCGACGGCCGGCACGATCCTCGATCTGCGCGCCGGGCAGTTCTCCAGCGTCAACGGCCATAGCAACAATGTGTCGATCTTTGCCGGGCACAACGCCGACGGCACGGACTATTACATCGAGAACGGCATCGGCAGCAGCTATGACGACGTCCTGATCGGCAATGACGGAGCCAACGTGCTGGATGGCCGCGGCGGCGGCGACCGCATGGCCGGCAATGGCGGCGACGACACCTACTTCGTCGATTCTCTCGACGACATCGTGCGCGAGGAAGCGAATGGCGGGAATGACACGGTCGTTCTGCTGAACCGGAACTTGAATATCCGGAAAATCGCCAACGTCGAACACATCATCTACGCCGACGAGTCGACACTCCAGCCTGGAGACGGCGGCACCGAAACCGCACCGACCATCGGCGACAACACGATGACCAGCGTCATCTTCGGCGACAATGGCAACAATACGCTCGACGGCGGCGCCGGCGACGACACGATCTTCGGTCAGGGCGGCGATGATCTCATCATCGGCGCCCGCGACTCGCTCGCCAGCCGCGACATCAACAACACCATCGATGTCGCCGACCTTCCAGACCAGACCGAGAGCGACGACGGCAATGACACGCTCTATGGCGGCCGCGGCAACGATACGATCCTCGGCGGCCAGGGCAACGACATCCTCGACGGCGGCGACGGCGACGATACGCTGAGCGGCCAAGATGGCGTCGATATATTCAGGGGCGGCGCCGGCGTCGACACGGTAGACTTCAGCAAGGAGAGCCCCTTCCAACTGCTCGTCAACCTCGAGACGAACGTTGCCAATGGCGGCACCGCCACCGGCGACACCTTCTACAGCATCGAAAACCTGATCGGCTCCGATGACCGCATCGACCGTTTCATCGGTACGTCGGCGGCAAATCATTTCTGGGGCCGGGGCGGCGGCGACTATTTCAACGGCGGCGGCGGCAACGACATACTGGATGGCGGCAATGACGGCGACATCCTGTACGGTGAAGCCGGCAACGACACGATCATCGGCGGCGCCGGCCAGGACTATCTGGATGGCGGCGCCGGCATCGATACGGTCGTCTACGAAGGCAGTTCCGCCGGCGTGACGATCGACCTCGCCAATGGCACGGCCAATGGCGGCGACGGCGATGGCCCGGTGCAGATCGTCGGGCGCGGCACCGTTATCCGGCACGACATCCTGGTCGGCTTCGAAAACGCCGTCGGGTCGTTCTTCGACGACCATCTCATCGGCAACGCCCAGGCCAACAAACTTTCCGGCGGCGCCGGCAACGACACGCTGACCGGCGGTGGCGGCGCCGATATATTGAATGGCGGCGCCGGCAGCGACACGGCGGACTACGCCGACGCGGCCAGCGGGCAAAACCTCAAACTGGGTGGCGGCAAATCCGGCGGCGACACCTATATCTCGATCGAAAATCTGGCTGGCTCGGGCTTCAACGATCACCTGACCGGCGATGGCGCGGCCAATGTGCTGACCGGCCAGGGCGGCGCCGACAAGATCGACGGCGGCGGCGGCGATGACACCCTGCTCGGCGATTTCGCCTATCAGGGCGATGCTCCGCCACGCCCGGGCATGGGCACCGGCTACGCCACGCTCGGACCGGACGCGACCAACAATTCGGTCTCGACCGCCTTCGACATCTCGAACAACTTCTCGCTGACCGCCGACCCCGACATCTTCGATTCGACGACCACCCTTCACACCACCGTCAATGCCACCGGAAACGGCTTGGGCGGATATTACAGCATCAACCTGGCGGCCGGCACGATCATCACCATCGACATCGATGGCATTGCCGACCCCAATGTCCATGACAGCATCGTCAGGGTGCTGGACAGCGATGGCAATATCGTCGCCCAGAACGACGATGGCGGCAACGACCCCGGCTCCAACAACGGCCGCGATTCGAGCACCAGCTTCATCGTTCAGGAAACCGGAACCTACTATATTGTGGAGGGCGAATGGTCGGACTCGGCTCCTGGCGATGGCTGGGTCGAATCCGTGCCGGAGGGCTCGACTTACAAGCTGAACGTGTCGGTCGAATTCCCGCCGGCACCAGCTCAGCCGGGCGTTACGGGCGCCGATACGCTCAACGGCGGCGGCGGCAGCGACCTTTTGGATGGCGGGCTGGCTGCCGATACGCTGACCGGCGGCGCCGGCGACGACTATTTCCGCTTCTCGACAGAACTCGGGAACGGCAATATCGACTGGATCAAGGACTTCAAGGTCGCCGACGATACGATCCTGCTGGACAACCTCATCTTTGCCAGCGTTGGCGGCGACGGCGCCCTCGCCCTGGGCTCATTCTACAAGAGCGCAGCCGGCGCTGCTCATGATGCCGACGACCGCATCATCTACGACACCGACAGTGGAATATTGTCTTACGACGCCGATGGTTCCGGACAGGGAGCGGCCGTTCAGTTTGCACACCTGAACACAAATCTGGATCTTTCGGCTGCAGACTTCATTGTCATCTAACGCGTTGCCGGGAGGGGTGCCGTCAGGCTCTCCTCCCGCATACCCCAGCGCAGTGAAAAGGGAGAGGACGCGATGACCGACCGCCGCACAGTGTTAATGGCCGCCGGAGTTGCGGCAGTCGCCGCGGCCACCGGGGCGGCGGCAGCGCAATCGCCAGATATTCGCGCAACCGATATTCGCGGCGCCGTCACCTTTGTGGGCGGCAAGTCTATCCCGGAAGGTCATCTCGAGATCTATCTCGATGATCCCGCCATCCACGACAGTGGGCGACGCCGCGCCGCCAAAACCAGCCTCAAGAGCGAGGGCGGCTCAAAGACGATAGAATTTTCCTTGCCCCTGCCCGCAAGCTCGACCGCTTCACCAACGCTGCAGGTCATTGCGCGCCTGGAGCGTGCGGACGGCCGGCTGGTGGCGCGGGGCAGCGCGCAGTTCCAGGCCGGCCTGCCCGTCCATGTCACACTCAAGGCAGTTATCTATTGAAGGGCGAGATGCCATATCCTGATTGCGAGCCTGCATGCAGCTGACGCCATCGACGCCGCTTACGCTGGTCGGAATCCTGGCGTCCTTTCGACGTGCGTTTTCGGGCATCGTCCTGATGAGCGGGGTCGTCAACGTGCTGACCCTGACCGGCTCGTTCTTCATGCTGCAAGTCTATGACCGCGTCGTTCCGGGTCGCAGCGTGCCGACGCTGGTCGGCCTGGCGGTGCTTGCGGGAACATTGTTCGTGTTTCAGGGCGTGCTGGAGTTGATCCGCTCTCGCCTCATGGTTCGGCTGGGACAGGGGCTGGACGCAAAGCTGAGCCCGTCGGTCTATTCGGCGCTGATGCGCCTGCCGCTGCGCGCCAAGCCTTCCGGCGACGGGCTGCAACCCCTACGGGATCTCGATCAGGTCCGCTCCTTTATCGGCAGTGCCGGACCGACCGCTTTGTTCGACCTGCCATGGATGCCGCTCTACATCGGCATCTGTTTCATTTTTCATTTCTGGATCGGCGTTACCGCGCTTGCCGGCGCCGTTGTCCTGTTTGCACTGACGCTTCTGGCCGAATTCCGGACCCGCGGCCCGACAAGGATCGCCGGACAGCACGCGGCCGTTCGCAGCACGTTGGCCGAGGCGACAAGGCGCAATGCCGAAGCCATGCAGGCCATGGGTTTTGGCGGGCGTATCGCCGAGCGGTGGTCTGCCGTCAATGCCGAGTACCTGAACGCCCATGCGGCGGCCAGCGATGTCGCGGGAACGCTTGGCACGATTTCCAAGATCCTGCGGTTGATGCTGCAATCGGCAATGCTGGCGATCGGCGCTTATCTGGTCATCAAGCAAGAGGCGACCGGCGGCATCATGATCGCAAGCTCGATCATGATGGGCAGGGCGCTGGCTCCGATCGAACTGGCGATAGCGCATTGGAAGGGTTTTCATTTCGGCGCGGCAAAGCTGGGCACGCCTGAAGCAGCTTCTGTCCGCGCTGCCGGAAGGCGCAACCGGCGTGACCCTGCCCGCGCCTGTCAGCGCGCTGGCGGTCGAGAATGTCAGTGTCGCGCCGCCGGGCGAACGCACGCCGGTGGTGTGGGATGCAAGTTTTTCACTGGCCAAGGGAGCAGGCCTGGGGGTCATCGGCCCGAGTGCTTCCGGCAAATCATCGCTGGTGCGTACGCTTGCAGGTGTCTGGCTGCCGGCGCGCGGCGCCGTGCGGCTGGACGGAGCGACGCTTGACCAGTGGCCGGCCGACGAGTTGGGCAAACATATCGGCTACCTGCCGCAGGATGTGCAGTTGTTCGACGGCACGATTGCGCAGAACATCGCCCGCTTCGACCCGGATGCGTCATCCGACATGGTGCTTGCGGCAGCCAAGGCCGCCGGCGTGCATGATCTCGTCGTGCATCTGGCCGACGGTTACGACACGAAGGTTGGCGAAGCCGGCGCCTCGCTGTCGGCGGGGCAACGGCAGCGTGTCGCCCTTGCCCGCTCTCTCTATGGCGATCCGTTCATGGTCATCCTGGACGAGCCGAATTCCAATCTCGACTCGGAGGGTGAAGTGGCCTTGTCCGCAGCGATCCAGGGCATCAGGGACCGCGGCGGCATCGTTATCGTCGTCGCGCACCGGTCCAGTGTGCTGGCCAATGTCGATACGGTGCTGGTGATGGCCAATGGCCATGTGCAGGCCTTCGGTCCGAAGGACGAGGTGCTGAACAAGGTCTTCCGATCGGCAGCGCCGCTCAAGGTCGTTGCCGCCACGGAGCGAGGCGTTCCGGCATGAGCGAGGACAGAAGCGCTTTGCATCACCGGCAGGTCCGCCGCTATCTCGTGGCTGGCGTTGCTACCTGTCTGCTGCTTGTCGGAGGTGTTGGCGGCCTGGCGGCAGTGACCAAGATGTCGGGTGCGGTGATCGCAGCTGGCCGGCTGGTGGTCGATTCCAATGTAAAGAAGGTTCAGCATCCGACGGGCGGCGTGGTCGGCGAGATCAGGGTGCGTGAAGGCGACCGGGTCAAGGCGGGCGATATTCTGGTGCGGCTGGACGAGACGACAACGCGCGCCAATCTGGCGATCGTCTCAAAAGGTCTGGATGAGTTTTATGCACGGTTGGCGCGCCTGGAGGCGGAGCGTGACGGCAAGGACACGATCAGCTTTCCGGACGTTTTAACATCGCGGCGCGACGAAGCCGGTGTCGCCGCATCGATGGCCGGAGAACAATCGCTGTTCGATTTCCGGCACCAGGCGCGATCCGGCCAGCGATCTCAATTGCGCGAACGGATCGCCCAGTTGACGCAGGAGACCGCCGGCCTGACCGAGCAGCGGCAGGCGAAACGCCGCGAGATCGAGCTGATAGGGATCGAGCTGGAAGGGGTGCGGTCGCTCTGGCGTCGCAAGCTGATAGGGATCGAGCGGATGACGGCGCTGGAACGGGACGCGGTGCGGCTCGAAGGCGAGCATGGCCAGTTGACCGCCGGAATTGCCCAGGTGAAAGGCAAGGCGTCCGAGATCGAACTGCAGATTATCCAGATCGACCAGGACCTTCGCAGCGAGGTCGCAACCGACTTACGCGAAACCCAAGGGAAGATCTCCGAGTTCGTCGAACGCAAGGTGGCGGCCGAGGACCAGTTGAAGCGCATCGATCTGCGCAGCCCGCAGGATGGCGTGGTGCTGCAGTTGGCCGTGCATACGATCGGCGGGGTGATCACCCCCGGCGAACAGGTGATGCAGATCGTACCGGTGACGGACGACCTGACCGTTGAAGCGCATATCGCACCGCAGGATATCGACCAGGTGACGATGGGCCAGAATGCGATTTTGCGCCTGTCGGCCTTCAATCGGCAAACCACGCCGGAGCTGACCGGGACGCTGTCGCGGATCTCGGCGGATCTCACCATCGAAGAGCGCACCGGAGCAGCCTTCTATGTGGCGCGGGTGACGCTGCCCAAAACCGAGGTCGCCAAGCTGCGCGGGCTGGCGCTGGCGCCAGGCATGCCGGCCGAAGTGTTCTTCCCGACGGGCGACCGGACGATGCTTTCCTATCTGGTGAAGCCGCTGTCGGATCAGATCCAGAAAGCTTTCCGGGAAGAGTGAAGCCGCACCTTTGAGAGCTGAAGCCTCGGGACCGGCTGGTTGCCGGTCCCCAAGGGGTAGCCCCTACTCCGCTGCCTTATACCCCGCGATGCCCTTGATCTCGAGGAAATCCTCCAGCCCGTATTCGGCGTATTCGCGGCCGTTGCCGGATTGCTTGTAGCCGCCGAATGGCAGGCCGGCGTCCCATTGCGGATAGTTGATGTAGACAGTGCCGGTGCGCATGCGGGCGGCGACTTCGCGGGCCTTCTCGATATCCTTGGCCTGGATGTAGGACGCCAGCCCATAGACAGTGTCGTTGGCGGTGCCGATCGCCTCTTCCACTGTGTCGTAAGGCATGATCGCCAGCACCGGCCCGAAGATTTCCTCGCGCGCGATGCGCATGTCTGATGTGACGTCGGCGAACACGGTGGGGCGGACATAGTAGCCGCGGTTGAGCTCGGCCGGACGCCCCGGTCCACCCGCGACCAGCGTGGCGCCTTCATCTATGCCGGCCTGGATCAGGTCCTGGATCTTGTCGAACTGGATCTGGCTGACCACCGGGCCGAGCTTGGTGCCGGCCGCATCGGCCGGGCCGACGGTCAATTTTTCGGCCGCCGTCTTGGCGTAGCCGGTCGCCTCGTCATGGCGGTCGCGCGGCACGAACATGCGGGTCGGCGCGTTGCAGGACTGGCCCGAGTTGCTGAAGCAGCCGGCGACGCCCTTGCTGACGGCCTTTTCGAGATCGACATCGGGAAACAGGATGTTGGCCGACTTGCCGCCGAGTTCCTGATGCACGCGCTTGACCGTGTCGGCGGCCGCCTTGGCGACCAGGATGCCGGCGCGGGTCGACCCGGTGAACGACATCATGTCGACATCGGGATGGCTGGACAGCGCCTGGCCGACGCCCGGGCCGTCGCCGTTGACGAGGTTGAAGACGCCCTTGGGAACGCCTGCCTCGTCGATGATTTCGGCAAAGATGATGGCGTCGAGCGGGGCGATTTCCGAGGGCTTCAGAACCATGGTGCAGCCGGCGGCAAGGGCGGGGCCGACCTTGCAGGTGATCTGGTTCAGCGGCCAGTTCCACGGCGTGATCAGGCCGACGACCCCGATCGGCTCCTTGACGATCAGCGACGAGCCCTTGACGTGGCGGAATTCGAACGACTTCAGCACCTCGGCCATCTTCCGCAGATGTGCCAGGCCAATGCCGACCTGGCTGTCGAGTGCCATCTGGCGCGGCGCGCCCATCTCGCGCGATACGGCCAGCGCCAGATCGGCGCTGCGCTTCTTGTAGACCTCGATTATGCGGTTGAGGATATCGAGGCGCTCCTCGACCGAAGTGAAGCCGAATGTCTCGAAGGCGCGCTTGGCGGCCGCAACCGCCTTGTCGACATCGGCCTTTGAGCCGAGCGAAATCTGCGCGAAAGCATCTTCGTTTGACGGGTCGATGACGTCGAGTGTGCTGGGCACGACAGGATCGACCCACACGCCGTCGATATAGAACTGCAGATTGTGTGACACGGGCTTCTCCTCGGGGGATTTCTGAATTGATGGGGGCGATCGCCAGATCGTCGTATCGGGGATAACGATGGGGCAAGAGCGATGTCAAACGCAAGGGCGGGCGATTGAGCCTACGGCTACAGAAGCGTGTGCCCCGCCGCGACCAGAAGCCCCCTTGCCGCGGCTTCATCCTTGGCTTTGACGAGCAGATGGTCACCATCGAAGGTGGATACCAGAAAAATGCCGAGTTCGCTTTCCCCGTCCGGCACCCGATCCTGCAGGCAGACAACCGAAAGCTCGTCGTCGGTCCTGGTAATGCTGACGAAGCCCGGTCCTTCGGCCCAGCCGGGAATGCTGTCTTTTGCTTCGAGGCGCGAAACCGCATACCGCCCCGTGAGCGGCTTCAACCGGACCCTGACTGCCATCCGATCCTCCCTGTTATCGGCCATCACCCAGTTTCTTGCTCATATAGACCGTCATGCCGTTCATGAACGGCTCCTCCCGGTCGATCGTATAGCCATGCCGTTTGTACAACAACACATTGGCCATGAAGGCGCCGTTGGTCAGCAGGCGCAGCTCGAAGCAGCTGGCCTCCAGCGCCTTCTGCTCCGCCCGTTCCAGCAACAGCCGGCCGATGCCCCTGCCCTGCGCCTGTGGCGCGACGCAGACATTCTCGATCCAGAGATGATCGTCGGTCAGGATGGTCTCGATCATGCCGACGATGCGGCCATTTTCGATGGCGAGATCGAACGGATGTTCGGCGACCGCCTTGTCATAGTCGGCGCGCATCGGCAGCGGCTCGCGGCCGATCAGAGGCACCCATTTGGCATAGGCGGCACGCACAATGTCCCTGATGGCGGCAGCGTCCGCCGGTTGGGCCGGCCGAAACAGGATGGAAGAATTGGACATGGCAAAGGCTCCAGACATGAAAACCCCGCCGGCAGACGTCGCGGGCGGGGCTGGAACGAACGAACCGACTTAGTGTGCCGGTCTTTGTCGTCGCGCCTTGCCGCTCCGCACTGTGCAGAGGCGACGTCGCTGGGCGATGGCGAGCGAGAAAATGGACATGACGCCACGCTGGAGTGCAAGACGCAGAGCGTCAAGCTGCATAACCGAGCCAGTCATCATGTTTGCATGGCACAGGCAAGATTGAAGGCATTGCCGACCGTTCGCAAAGATCGATCATTCCAACAAGAACAATTGGAAAGATCGATTCTGGAATGACATTCTCCTGAGGTACTTGCGTGGAGAATTGCATTGTCTTCCGCCGCCCAGCTAGCGAACGATATTCCGATCAGCATGATTTCCGCCGATCTGGCCGTGGGCCGGAAGCGGCTCGATTCCGTGTGGAATGGCGTCATCCCCGGGATCGTGCTGGTAGCGATGATCACGGCTGTGGCCTTCTCGGCCCATAATGTCTCCGGCTTCGCGCTGTTCAGCCCGATGATCCTCGCCGTCGTCGCCGGCATGATCTATTCCAACGTGCTCGGCACCCCCGCCCACGCCAAGGCCGGCATTGCCTTCTCGCAGAAGCGCCTGCTGCGCTTTGCCGTCGTGCTGCTCGGCTTCCAGCTGACGCTTGGCCAGGTCGTCTCCATCGGCGCCGGCGGCGTCGGCATCGTGGCAGCCACCCTTGGCGCCACCTTCGTCTTCACCATCACGCTTGGCCGGCTGCTCGGCGTCGACGCCAAGCTGGCGCAGCTGATTGCCGCCGGCACCTCGATCTGCGGCGCCTCGGCGATCGTCGCCACCAACATCGTCACCGATGCGCGTGACGAAGATGTCACCTACGCCGTCGCCACGATCACGCTGTTCGGCACCGTCTCCATGCTCGGCTTCCCGCTGCTGGCGCCGGTGCTCGGCCTCGACCAGCACGCATTCGGCCTGTGGGCCGGCGCCTCGATCCACGAGGTGGCACAGGTCATCGGCGCCGGCTTCCAGAACGGCGCCCAGTCCGGCGAGATCGCCACCGTCGCCAAGCTTACCCGCGTCGCCATGCTGGCGCCGATGGTCGTCGCACTCGGCCTGATCGCGCGCCGCAAGAGCAATGGCGATCGCCCAAGCGACCAATCCGCTGCGCGGCCGCCGATGCCGTGGTTCGTCGCCGCTTTCATTGCCGTCGTGGCGCTGAACAGCCTGGTCGCCGTGCCGGCCGAAGTGAAGTCGGCCATGGCGTTCGCCACCACCATCATGCTGACCATGGGGCTCGCCGCCATGGGTCTGCAGGCCAACATTTCGCAACTGCGCTCGCGCGGCCTTCGCCCGCTGGCGCTCGCCTTCTGCGCCTTCCTGTTCATCGGCTGCTTCAGCCTGATGCTGGTGAAGTTCGCTTAATCCTCGAACGAACTCGCCGCGACATAGATCGCGGCAAGCGCCTCGATGCCGGCCTGGTCGTCCTTGTCGAAGCGGCCGGGCGTCGGGCTGTCGAGGTCGATCAGGCCGAAGACGCCGTCACTGTCCCTCAGCAGCACGACGAGTTCCGAGCGCGAGTCGGCGTCGCAGGCGATGTGGCCGGCAAACTCGTGCACATCCTTGACCAGCATCGACATTTCGAGATCGATCGCGGTGCCGCACACGCCCTTGCCGACGGCGATGCGCACGCAGGCCGGCTTGCCCTGGAACGGTCCGAGCACCAGTTCCTCGTCGGAGGCCAGGAAATAGAAGCCGGCCCAGTTGAGATCGGGCACCATCTGGAAGATCAGCGCCGATGTGTTGGCGGCGTTGGCGACGGAGTCGCTCTCGCCTTCCAGCAGCGCCTTCAACTGGGTGGCCAGTTCGCGGTAGAAGGCTGGCTTGTCGGTGCTGTCGATGGTCTGGGCCGCAAACATGGCGTCGTCTCCATTGCCGGCGGGGCAAAAAGCCCCTTACATTTCCTGTCTGCCACCAATGACGCTCCCAGGAAATACACAATTGTGAATACCGACCGTGCCAGCCAAACACACGACCGGGCGCAACCCGCAGCGAGCGAAGGTCCCCTCACCTTCGCCGTGCTGGTCTTTCCCGGCTTTCCGATGATGGCGTTCAGTTCGGTGATCGAGCCGCTGCGCGCCGCCAATGTGCTGGCCAAACGCGATTGTTACCGCTGGGTGATCGTCGGCGCCGACCAGGGAACGGTCGAGGCGTCCAACGGGGTTGTCATACAACCGGGATTCTCAGCCTCCAGCGCACCGAAGGTCGACCGCATCGTCGTCTGCTCCGGCGGCAATGCGGACTTGCTTGTCGCGGAGTATGCGGTTGCCTGGATCCGCAGGAGCCTGCGCGCCGGCGCCCATATCGGCGCGGTGGCCGACGCCGCCTTCTTCCTCGCCAGGGCCGGCTTGCTCGACGGCCATGCCTGCACCTTGCACTGGACCAGCCAGGCGGCCTTCACGGAGGCCTTCCCGGATATCGAGCTTCGGCGCGATCTCTATGTCATCGACCGCAAGCGCTTCACCTCGGCCGGTGGCGTCGGCAGCCTCGACATGATGCTGGAGATCATCACCAACGATTATGGCGGCGAGCTCGCGGCGGGCGTTGCCGAATGGTTCGTGCACAGCCCTTTGCGTTCGAGCGTCGACCGCAAGCTGATGCCGCTCAGGCTGCGCACCGGCGTCCAGAACGAACTGGTGCTGTCGGCCATCGCCATCATGGAGGATGCGGTGGAAGAGCGGCTCGGCATGACGGAGCTGGCGGCAAGGCTCGGTGTCTCCTCCGACAAGTTGGAGCGCAATTTCCGCGCCCAGCTCAGCATTTCGCCCAATGCATATTACCGGCGGCTCCGGCTGCGGCGCGCCGCCGACCTGTTGGCCCATTCGACGCTGATGGTGCGAGACGTGGCGCTGGCCTGCGGCTTCGCGTCGATGTCGAGTTTTGCCAGGGCTTTTCGCGAAGAGCATGGCCACGCGCCGAAGGCGATGCGGCGGCATTAGGGGGCGCTGCGCGCTAACGCGGTGAGATGCTGGCGGGACAGCGCCCCCCTCTGTCCTGCCGGACATCTCCCCCACACGGGGGGAGATCAGATGTCGCCTCGGCTTTCGCCAATCACCAACGTTGCAGCGAGCGGGACGCGAAAGCTGCTAATCTCCCTCCTTGTGGGGGAGATGTCCGGCAGGACAGAGGGGGGCGCGAAGGATCGCAACATTGCCCTTTGTATCCATGCCCTTCTTGCGGCATTTCGCACGACATCTGCGGATTCTCGCACAGACATTTTTCGGCGGATGGCTATGGTCTAGCCCTTCAGGAGGCGCACCCATGAGCATCGTCGTTTTCGACCCGGACAGCACCGAGGATGTGGATTTCAAGGACCGCATGCGCCACCCGGTCGCGGCCGACTCCGCCGGCGGCATGTGGCTGTCGGATACCGAGCCGTCCTTCATCGATGCCGACGCCTTGCGCAAAGGGCGGCTGGCGAAACTGCGCGGCTGGATGCGCGAGGCGGGCTATGGCGGCGTCGTTTTGTTCGACCCCTACAACCAGCGCTATGCCACCGGCTCGCGCAACATGTTCGGCTATTTCCTGCGCAACTCGACGCGGTATTTCTTCATCCCGACCGACGGGCCGATCGTGCTGTTCGAATACCCGCAGAGCTACCATGTCTCGATGGTGCTCGACACGATCGACGAGGCGCGCCCGTCCAAGCTGGTATGGTCTTCGGTCTCGGGCCGCGACGACGAAACCGCCGGCCCCTTCGCCGACGAGATCGCCGAGCTTTTGAAGAAACATGGCGGCGGCTCGATGAAGCTCGGGTTGGACCGCTGCAGCCATTTGCAGGCGCTGGCGCTGGAAAAGCGCGGCTGCGAGGTCAAGGATTGCCAGGGCGAGATTTTGGCGGTGCGCGCGGTCAAGACGCCTGAGGAGGTCAAATGCCTGCAGGTGTCGATGGCCGGCGCGGAAGCCGCTGTTTATGCCGTGCGCGAGGCGATAAAACCCGGCGTTTCCGAAAACGAGCTGTTCGCCATCATGTATGGCGAGGTGATCCGCCAGGGCGGCGAGTTCATCGAGACGAGGCTCCTCACCTCGGGCCAGCGCACCAATCCGTGGTTCAACGAGGCCAGCGGCCGCAAGATCCGGCCGGGCGAGCTTCTGGCGCTCGATACCGATACGATCGGCTGCTATGGCTATTATTCCGATTTTTCGCGCACCTTCCGCTGCGGGCCGGGCAAGCCGACCGACTATCAGAAATCGCTTTACCGCATGGCGCACGACCAGGTTCAGCACAACATTTCGATCGTCAGGCCGGGCATGGCGTTTCGCGAAATCGCCGAAAAGGCGTGGAAAATCCCGGACCGTTTCGTCGACCAGCGCTATACCTCGGTGATGCACGGCGTCGGCATGCATGGCGAGACGCCGTTCATTGCGCACGCCATGGACTATGAAACCTATGGCCGCGACGGCATTATCGTGCCCGGCATGGTGGTGAGCGTGGAAAGCTATATCGGCGAGAAAGGCGGCCGCGAGGGCGTCAAGCTGGAGGACGAGATCCTGATCACCGACACCGGCACCGAGCTTCTGTCGCGCTTTCCCTACGAGGATGAGTTTCTGGAGAAGCAGGTTTGATCGCAGCGTCCCTCACTAACGTCAGCGCGGTATCGCAAACCTTCGGGAATAGTCGCGGCAGCTATGCCTTCGTCATCCTAGGGCGAAGCAAGGAGCGCAGCGACGCGGCGCAGACCCTAGGATCCATGCCGGGACTCATCCGCGCCGCAACGGTGCAAGTTCTGCTCCGCCGCACCCCACGGCCAACCTCACGGAATGGATCCTCGGGTCTTCGCGACGGAGCTTCGCTCCTGCTTCGCCCGTGGATGACGAAGGTGGGGAGGCACCCGCTAATCGCCACCGTTTGCGTCGACACGACCCGAGCGGCGTTGGCGACGACAGGCATAAGCCTATCCGCATGAAAAGCCCCATCTCGATCAAACGCGGCACGGTCGCCGCGGCGTTCATCGACCTCCAGGAAGAGCATCGGCAGGACAAGCGCTATCTGGTCGGAGGTTTTGGCGAGGTGCTGGCCAACGTCCAGCGCCTGCAGGCGGCGGCGCGGCGCAACTTCGTGCCGCTCTATCACTGGGCCTATGTCGTCGATACCGCCAAGGCGCGTCCGTTCCATCCGCTCGACGCCGACGGCAAGTCCGCCTTTTCCGACAAGAGCGATCCTCTGACGGAAATCTGCCCGGAAGTGGCGCCCGCGGCCGGCGAGACGATGCTGGTCAAGACGCAGGCCAGCGCCTTCGGCGCCGGGCCTGCCGCAACCGAACTCAAGGCGCGCGGCATCGAATGGCTGATCGTCGCCGGCGTCTGGACCGAGGCCTGCATCGACGCCACGGTCAAGGACGCGGTCGCATCCGGCTTTCGCGTGCTTCTGGTCAAGGATGCCTGCGGCAGCGGCAGTGCCGCCATGCACCAGACCGCCATCCTCAACCTTGCCAACCGGCTCTATGGCGGCGCCGTCACCAACACGATAGACGCGTGCCGGCTGATGGCGGGCGACACGGTCAGCGCCTGGCAGGTCGAGGGTTCGGTGCCGCTGCGATTCACCTTTGAAAACGCCGAACGGCTCTACGGCGAGCTCTGAGAGATGGGCACCGCCCACAAGCTCAAGACAGCCAGACGGGGCAAATACGCCACCCTGCTCGACCCGGCGCTGTGGGATTATATCGACCTGGTCAATGACTGGTTCCCGCCCGAAATCGCCGAACTTCCGATCGCCGAGCAAAGGTCGGTCTATGATGCGATGTGCCGCGCCTTCCATCAGGGTTATCCCAACGGGGTTTCGGCCAGCGACGGCATCATCGCCGCCGATGCAGGACACGCCATCCCGATCCGCTATTACCGGATGGCGGGCAAGCCCGTGCGCGCCGTCATCGTCTACTATCATGGCGGCGGCATTGTCCTTGGCGGGCTCGACAGCCATGACGACATCTGCGCCGAAATCTGCGCCGGCACCGGTTTCGACGTTGTCTCGGCCGACTACCGGTTGGCGCCGGAACATCCCCACCCGGCCGCCTTCGACGACGCGCTGACCGTGTTCGAATGGGCGGCGGTGACAACGGACCTGCCGATCGTGCTCGTTGGCGAAAGCGCCGGCGGCAACCTTGCCGCCGCGGTCGCGCACGCGTCGCGCCGCCACCTGCGCCACGCGGTCGGCCAGGTGCTGATCTATCCCGGCCTCGGCGGCGACGAGAGTGCCGGCTCCTATGTCGAACATGCCGACGCACCGCTGCTGACGCTGCGCGACATCGCGTTCTACCGCACCATTCGCGCTGCCCCGGCACAGTCGCCCGACGACCCGACTTTTTCGCCGCTGAGCGACAATGACTTCTCCGGCCTGCCGCCGACTGTCATCATCACCGCCCAATGCGATCCGCTGTCATCGGACGGCGAGACCTATCGCGACCGCATCGTTGCGGCAGGCGGCCGCGCCTGGTGGTATGAGGAGCCGCGGCTGGTGCACAGTTTTCTGCGCGCCCGCAAAAATGTTCCGCGCGCCGGCGAGGCGTTCGTGTGCACGCTTGCAGCCATCGCCGCCGTCGCCGTGCTCGGCAAGAACGACGAAGCGCTGATCTCCCCCCTCGTGGGGGAGATGGCCGGCAGGCCAGAGGGGGGCGCGAAGGATCGCGGCCCTTCAATATCCTAAATCAGCGCAACGATTATCTGTGAAGATACTCCAGTCGGCAGACGGGATGGCGGGACAGCGCCCCCCTCTGTCCTGCCGGACATCTCCCCCACAAGGGGGGAGATTGGCAGTCTACCTCTGCGGAGCAGTGCACAAGAATTGCGGAAAAGAGAACATTTCCCTGGGTGGGCCCGCTTTATCATCACCTGCTCAGGCAACGGCGCGCCCGATGGTCGCCTCCGCCCCCAGCGGAGACGGACCGTCGGGGCGCCCAACAAAAGAGGGAACGACGATGAAATTCATGCTGACCGACCGCAATTTGCACCCGCAGGCGAAGCCCGTTGCCGACGATTTCAGGAAAGGCGGCGTCAACCGGCGCGAATATCTTGCCATCATGGCCGGCTTCGGCGTCAGTGCTGCCGGAGCGCTGGCGCTGGGCGGCCTCAGCGCGTCGCCTGCCCGGGCCCAGGAGCCGAAGCGCGGCGGCACCTTGCGCGTCGCCATGAACGTCAAGGGGTTCAAGGATCCGCGCATTTTCGACGGTGTCGAAATGTCCAATGTGGCGCGCCACTGCAACGAATATCTGGTGCGCTGGAACCGCGACTTCACCTTCGAGCCGTGGCTGCTCGAAAGCTGGGAAACCAGCGACGACGCCAAGACGCTGACGCTGCATGTGCGCAAGGGCATCGCCTGGTCGAATGGCGACGCCTTCAACGCCGATGACGTCATCCACAATCTCAACCGCTGGTGCGACGCTTCCGTCCCCGGCAATTCGGTCGCCGCGCGCATGGGCGCGCTGGTCAATGCCGACACCAAGAAGCCGGTCGATGGCGGCATCGAGAAGGTCGACGATTTCACCGTAAAGCTCAATCTGCCGAAACCCGACATTTCGCTGATTGCAGGGATGGCCGACTATCCCGCGCTGATCATGCACCGCTCCTATGAGGGCGGCGACGATCCGATGAAGGCGCTCGCAATCACCACCGGCCCTTGCGAACTGGTCAGCTGGAAAACCGAGACCAGTGCTGAGGTGAAGCGCAAGGACAAGCCCTGGTGGAAGGGCGACTTCTACCTCGACGGCATCAAATGGGTCGATTACGGCTCCGACCCCAACGCGATGCTGTCGGCGTTCGAATCCGGCGAGATCGACACCGACCATGAGACCGCGTCCGACGCCGTGTCGCAGACCGAACAGATGGGCTTGTTGAATTCCGAGATCGCCACCGGCTCGACCATCGTTGCCCGCTTCAATGTCGGCAACGCGCCTTATGACGACGTCAAGGTGCGCCGCGCCGCCCAGCTTGCGGTCGACAATTCGGCCGTGCTGGCGCTCGGCCTCGGCGGCCGCGGGAAGCCTGCCGACAATCACCATGTCGGCCCGATGCACCCGGAATTTGCCGATATCGGCCCGGCCAAGCGCGACACGGAACAGGCCAAGAAATTGCTCGCCGAGGCCGGCAAGACGGACCACGAATTCGAGCTGATCTCGGTCGACGTCGAATGGCAAAAGAGCACCGGCGATGCGATCGCCGCGCAGATGCGTGAGGCCGGCCTGAAGATCAAGCGAACCATGCTGCCCGCCGCGACCTTCTGGAACGACTGGAGCAAATACCCCTTCTCCACAACCGAATGGCTGGGCCGCCCGCTCGGCGTCCAGGTGTTGGCGCTCGCCTACAAATCGGGCGCCGCCTGGAACGAAAGCGCCTATGCCGACAAGGAATTCGACACGCTTCTCGACAAGGCGCTGGCAACGCCGGACGCCGCCCAGCGCAAGGAGATCATGGCCAGGATCGAGCAGAATCTGCGCGATGCCGGCATCATCATCCAGCCCTACTGGCGCTCGGTCTACCGCACCTACCGCAAGGGCGTGCAAGGCTGCGAACAGCACCAGTCGCTGGAACAGCATTTTGAGAAGGTGTGGCTGGAGGGGTGATCGTTCTAGGATTAAGGTGGCCGGCGCTGCGTTTAAAGCCGCGCCGGCTTGATCGCGCCACTACCTGCGCCAAAAGCTAGTTAGACAGCAAGCCCCTCGTGCTTTTCGTCAATCGCTCTAACTCGAGCCTCATAAGGCTCCCACGGGTTACGATAGAACGACATCATGTGGTCTATCGCGTAGGAACTTTTTTCTAGTGCCGTCTCCCTTAGCAGTACTGACATGGCGGAATGCGAGCGCTCGATCCGGCTTTCGGGCGAAGCCGGCACGGCGCCGCATCCGGCGATCCTGCACCTGCATATCCATCTGCTCGAGATGTCGACGCAGCCGGAACGCGGCATGCGCTCGGCGGACCGGCTCGGCACCATGTGCCCCGATGCCGGCCACATGAACCATATGCCGGGCCATATCCATGTGCTGTGCGGCGAGTACGAGAAGGCAAAGCTGGCCAGCGAAAAGGCGGTGCGCGCCAACGACCTCTACCTCGCCTATGCCGGTGAGACGACCTACTATCTGCTCGGCTGCTGCCACGATTTGAATCTGATGATGTTCACCTGCATGTTCCTTGGCCAGTACCAGCCGGCACTGTGGGCGGCTGACAAGGTGCGCAGCCTGGTCACGCGCGACGTGGTCGCCATCCAGGACCGGCCAAAGCTGACGCAAACAGTGGAGGGCTATCATGCGATAAAATCGCATGTGCAGGTGCGCCTGGCAGGAGATCATCGATGAGCCGATGGTGGACGAGCCGGCACTTTATGTGCTGGCCGCCGCCATGCAGCACTACGCCAAGGGCGTCGCCCATGCGACGCTCAAGCAATTCGCGGCAGCCGAGCGTGAGCGCGAAAATTTCCGCAGGCATGTCGAGAGCATTGCGCCCGAGCGGCGCTTCCTCAGCAACCCGGCACGGGCCTCGCTAGCCGTCGGCGCCGCCTTGCTCGATGGCGAGTTGGCCTACCACCAGGGGCAGCATGACGACTCTTACGCCCATCTGCGCCAATCCGTCGAACTCGACGACAATCTGTCCTACACCGAGCCCTGGGCCTGGATGCACCGCCGCGCCATGCGCTGGCGGCACTGGTCCTCGACCAGGGCCACACTGACGAGGCCGAGCAGGTCTATCGCGACGACCTCGGCCTGAGCGGCAAGGTCCAGCGCTGCGCCCACACCCCGACAATGTCTGGTCGCTGCACGGGTTGGTGGAATGTCTGAAGCGGCGCGGCGAGAGCGTGGAACTGCCGGGGGTGCAGGAGAAGCTCGACGTAGCACTGGCCAAGGCTAATGTGGCGATCACGTCGTCATGCCTGTGCCGGACGAGACCGCAGGCGGACCGTAGCTGCTGTCGTTGAGAGGGCAGCCAACCGACCGAAATCGGCGACTTTCGCTCACGAGAAAATCTCAGCCAGATCGTCGATGCTGGTGCCTTCCTTGAGCTGTCGCAACTCCACATACATGACGACGATGGCGATCGATACCACCAAGCCTTGGGCTGTATCGACCAGGGCGTTGAGCAAAAAGCCCAGTGTCAGACCAAATGAGAAAAAGAAGGCGTTCGCCCAAATATCCACGGTGATTGAAGGCACGAGCACGACAAGCCAGATGCACAGCAACGGCCAGCGGCTGCCTTTGGTCAGGTCGCGGCTGCGTTGCATGCTGGCGAACACGCCACGCCCTTCACCGACAATTACCGGCGTCGTGACCGACCAGCGCGCCAGCAGCAACAGTCCGGGAACGATGATGAGTACCAGGCCCAGCCAGAAGGCGAATGTGATCAGGATCGAGGCGGCGCTTGCCGGTAGCAGAAGCGCACAGGCTGTTCTGATGCAATCGCGTGCCGACGGCCGTTCGCCGCGCAGATCCATCAGGGCCGCTCGCGTCAATGCCGCCTGCATGAAAGCCCCCAGCACAAAAAAGCCCAACGTGAAGATTGCCGTGATCGTCAACCGTCGCATCGAGTATTCGGGCTCTACCGACCCAACGGATACCCAGAACCAGTAGGAAAATCCAAACTCCGGCAAGGCGTATACGAACAACGCCACTCCCAAGCACAGCACCGGATTGCGCCGGATAATCGCGAACGTATCTCGGAGAACCCTGCCGATGCGAAATTTGCCTGGCTGCTCCGGCGTCATCGACGTCACGATTGCCCTACCCCGGTCGATGTGCCGTTACGAAAAAATCTGCGCCAGTTCGTCGACGCTGGTGCCTTCCTTGACCTGGCGCAGTTCGACATAGGTGACGGCAATGGTCACCGACAGCATCGTCGAAAAGATCGTCGACACCAGAGTGCTGCCAATCGCTCCGACCAGGACACCGACACCGGTGACGCCGCCGGCGGTGGCGAGCGCCAGTCCGAAAAACAACGAGAACACCGCCTGGATGAGCATCGCCGCCACGCCAATGATCAGCAGCAGCCAGAATATCGACCAGCGGCTGCCTTTGGTCAGGGCACGGCTGCGCGATATCGAGCCGAACACGCCAAGCCGCTCCTGAACCGCAATGGGCACGGAAACCGATACGGAAATCAGCCACATGAAAGCGGGAATAAACGCCAGGGCAAGCCCGATCAGCCACCCGATAGGGGGAATGACCCAGGCGATGAAAACCATCACAAAAACAGCCACCACCAGAGTGACAATGATCAGAATGCCTATGCCCAGCGTGGGCAAGAAGCTGCGCAATGCTATCTGGATGCAGTCGCCGATGACCGGCCGCTTGCCGTTCAAATCCTCGATTGCCGCCCTGACAAGCGCCGCTTGCACCAGCAAGGCCAGAACGAAAATGATCAAGGAAGCGACTATCGATAAGCCCGAGTAGTCTCCCATGGCCGACGTTTCGAAAGCGGCGGCGTTCCCGGCGCTGTCGACGTTCACCAATGTAGCGACCCGGGACAGGTTCCAGAGGTTGTACAGCAGTGCGGGCAGGGTTGAGAAAAGTCCGACGACCACAGCAAGGAAACCCAGATTGCGGCCGATGACCGCGAAGCTGTTGCTGAAAACCCTGCCGATGCGGAATTTTTCCGGTCGGTCCTGCGCCAGTGACGTCACGATGCCTCCTGCCCTGGCACCCGCCTTGACCTGACCGGGTCAAGGCGGTGCAAACCCGTCGGCTTACGAGAAGATCTCGGCCAGTTCGTCGACGCTGGTGCCTTCCTTGACCTGGCGCAGCTCGACATAGCTGACCGCGGCGGCGACCGACAGCAACATCGACATCACGCTCTGCACCAGTGCCGCCACGACAGTAGCGACAATGTCGTGAAACAGGTAGACAAACACGCCCACCGCGCCCTGGATGACCATGCCGATGATGATCAGGACAAGGAACAAGCCGAAGAGCGACCAGCGGCTGCCCTTGGTCAGGGCGCGGCTGCGCGACATCGAGCCGAACACGCCGAGCCGCTCCTGGATCTGAACCGGTATCGCAACCGACCAGCCCAGCCACAAGATGATGCCGGGCACCAGCAACGCAAGCGCGGCTAGGCCTGCGCCCAGGCCGACGAGCAGGCCGATCGCCAATGTCGGCAGAAAATATCGGATGGCTATCTGCAGGCAATCGCCCAAGGTCGGCCGCTTGCCGTTCAAATCCTCGATTGTGGCTCGCACGAGCGCCGACTGCAGCACCAGTACGAAAAGGGAGGCAATGAAACTGGCCGGGAGCGTCACCCAAATGTTGCTAAACACCAGGGCGGGGTCGGCCGCAGCGCCGGGATTGGCCGTCAGGAGCGCCTGCATGCGCGATTCGGTCCATAGCCGAAGAATAACTGCCGGCACCCCCGCAAACAGCACCGAAAGCCCCACGAAAAGTATGACGTTGCGGCCGATGACGGAGAAGCTGTTGTTGAAGACCCTGCCGATCTGAAATTTCTCAGGCCGTGCAAATGTTTCCGAAGTCATGATGCGCCCCCTGTTCCACCGCCGAATATTGTCCGGCAGCCGCAGTAGTAAATTTGCCAAGATTAACGACTGGCGTCTAGCCCACTTGCAAAAGTTACGCTGCATTGCCAGTGTCGGCTCGCGAACCGCAGGTTGCAGGGGGGCGAGAAGGTGACTGCTGCACAGCCGGACGCTGCGCAAGCCGAATGGCTGGCCAAACTGCACAAGCAGTTGCTGTCGGACGATTCGATCCAGTTCGACCTGCCGGCCTACAGACCACCCGAGACACCCGAGTGGCTGAGACCGCTGGGCGAGTTCCTGAAATCGCTCGGCCCGTACATGATCTACCTGTTCTGGGGCGCGGTGATCACAGGTGCCGCGATCATTCTGCTGCTGATTGTCCTTGAAGTGAAAGGCGTCGCCTGGCGCCTGCCCTGGTGGCGCAAAAAGAGCGTGACCGAGGCGGAAGCGATATGGCACCCCGACGTTGGCGCCGCGCAGATCCTGTTGTCGGAAGCCGATGCGCTGGCCGCCCGGGGCGAGTATGACGAGGCGGTGCATCTCCTGCTGCGCCGCAGCGTTGCCGACATTGCCGGCCGCCTGCCCGACTTCCTGCGCCCGTCGCTGACCGCGCGCGATATCGCGGGAGCGGCGTCGCTGCCAACGCGGGCGCGTGGCGCCTTTACCCAGATCGCGCGCATCGTCGAGGCGGCGTTGTTCGCGCGCCGGCCGGTCGGGCCCGAGGGCTGGCAGGAGGCGCGCAGCGCCTATGAGCGATTCGTCTTCAGGGATGCCTGGACGTGAGTGACGCGACAGCCGACATCGCCCAGCAGGAGCCGTTCAGCCGCAGGACGCTGTTCTGGGGCATTTTCGCCAGCCTGCTCGCGGCCGCAGGCTTCTTCCTGTTGTCCACCTATGCGCCCGACTTTCGCCAGCCGAGCGTCGGTGGCGCAACCCCGCTGTCGAAGAGCGGCATCGGCTATGCCGGCTTGGCGGAATGGCTGGAGCTGACCGGCGAAGCGCCCGACATGGCGCGGTCCGACAGCGATCTTCAGATCGACACGAACCTCCTGATCGTCACCATTTCGCCCGACAGCGACCCGGATGCGCTTGCCAACATCATCAAGCTTCGCAAGGGCCTGGATACGCTGTTCGTGCTGCCCAAATGGGCGACCTTGCCGCTGGCCTTGCACGAAGGCTGGGAGATGAAGATCCAGCGGCTGCCGGATGTGGTGGTCAACGACTGGCTCGGCCGCATCGCCAAGGCCAAGCTCGGCGAAGGTGAGACCACGGTCAAGCAACTCGACGTCTCAGGGCAAATGGTCAGCGTTCCCGGCCAGTTGCAATGGGTGGCCGACGAACACCCGCTGATTGCCGCCGGCAACGGCAAGGCCGTGCTGACCGAGATCGAAGACGAGCGGTTCTACATTCTGACGGACCCCGATCTCATCAATAACGCTGGCTTGAAAGATCCCGACAAGGCGGCGGCGGCGCTCAAGCTGATCGAGCTCCTGCAGCCCGAAGAGCGTGCCGTCATGTTCGACCTGACGCTGCATGGCGCGGGGCGAAAATACGACCTCGCCAAGCTTCTGGTCGAACCGCCTTTCCTGGCGCTGACGCTGACCATCCTGGCGGCCGCGGCACTTGCCTTCCTGCATGGTCTTGGCCGGTTCGGGCCGCCACGGGCCGATCAGCGCGCCATCGCCTTCGGCAAACGCGCGCTGGTCGACACCACGGCGATGCTGTTGCGCCGCGCCGGCCGGCTGGAGGAACTGGGCGACCGCTATGGAGCACTGGCACGCGTGCGCGCCGGCGCGCTGCTCGGCGCGCCGCACGGTTTGCAGGGCGAAGCGCTCGACCGCTGGCTCGATTCCCGCGACAAGGACGAAGCCGGCGGTTTCACGACCCGCCTGCAAGCTGCGAACGCGGCAAAGACCCTGACACAAATGCATGATGCAGCCGAAAAGCTGCACGACTGGACGGCAAGGAGGCTCGGTGAACGTCGATGATGTGAAGGCCCTGGCGACACAGATCAGGGAAGAGGTGGCCAAGGCCATCACCGGGCAACACGATACGGTCGATCTGATGCTCACGGCATTGTTCGCCGGCGGGCATATATTGCTCGAAGGACCGCCGGGCACGGCCAAGACGATGACGGCGCGCTGCTTTGCCCAGGCGCTGGGCGTCGCCTATGGCCGCATCCAGTTCACACCCGACCTGATGCCCGGCGATATCGTCGGTTCCAACATCTACAATTTCCAGACCGGGCAATTCACGCTGACGCGCGGCCCGATCTTCTGCGACCTTTTGCTCGCCGACGAGATCAACCGCACGCCGCCCAAGACCCAGGCTGCCCTTTTGGAGGCGATGCAGGAGCATGCCGTCACCTTCGACGGCACCACTCATGCGCTCGGCCCGAACTTCATGGTGGTGGCGACGCAGAACCCTATCGAACATCAGGGCGTCTATCCTCTGCCCGAGGCGCAGCTCGACCGTTTCCTGTTCAAGCACCGGGTGAGCTACCCCGGCGCGGAAGAGGAAAAGGCGATCATCATCCACCATGGCGGCGGCACCGCCTCGCACGACATCAAGCAGTACGGCATCACCGCCCAGGCCGACCGCAAGACGCTGGAAAAGGCGCTGGCGACCGTCGGCGGGGTCACGCTGGTCGACGATGTCGTCGACTATATCGCAAGGCTGGTGCGGGCTACGCGCGAAAGCCCCGATCTGGAAGTCGGCGCCAGCCCGCGCGCGGGCGCCATGCTGGCGAGAGCCGCGCGCGCCCGGGCGGCGCTCGACGGACGCGCCTATGTCATCCCCGACGACGTCAAGGCGCTTGCCGTGCCGGCGCTGCGCCACCGGGTGATCCTGTCGCCTGCGGCGCAGATCGACGGCCGCCTGGTCGAGCAGATCGTCACCGACCTCGTCGACCAGACGGAAGCGCCACGTTGATCTATCCGAGCGGCCGGGCAGTCTGGGCAGGTGCGGCCGGTGCAATACCGGCCTTCCTGATCGCGCTCGCGCTGCCGTCTCTGTGGTATCTCGGTCTTTTGTGGATTTGCGTGCTGCTTGCTTTCCTGGCCGTGGACGCGGCCGCCGGGCGCGGTCGGGCTTCTCTGAACGCCAGCATCCATGCACCGCCGCAGGTCAGCGTCGGCAGCCAGTTCACCGTCCACGTCACGGCCAGGCTTGGCGGGCGTCCGCGCGCGGTGCAGGCGCGTCTCGGCCATGATGCGCGGCTAGAGCCGCTGGGCGGCACCGGCGGGGCATTGACTGCTGAGGCCGGCAGCGCATCGCTCGACCTCAAATTCCAGGCGCTGCGGCGCGGCATGGCCAGGTTCGACCGCCTGTGGGTGCGCTGGCGCGGGCCGTTCGGGCTGGTCTGGAACCAGGTCGTGCTGCCGATGGACAGCAAGGTGGCGGTGCTGCCCGACGTCAGCAGCGCCCGCGACGAGGCGATCACGCTTTTGCAGCGACAGGCGCTGCCCGACGGCCATGCGCAGCGCCGAGCCGGCCAGGGCCGCGAATTCGAGGCGCTCAAGGATTACCAGCCCGGCATGGGCCGGCGCATGATCGACTGGAAGCGCAGCGCCCGCCACGGCAGGCTTCTGGCGCGCGAATTCCGCATCGAGGAGAACAACAACATCGTGCTGGCCATCGATAGCGGCCGCTTGATGTGCGAGCCCGTCGACGGCGTGCCGAAGGTCGACCGCGCCGTCACCGCCGCTTTGCTGTCGGCGTTCATTGCGCTGAAGGGCGGCGACATGGTTTCCCTGTTCGGCTTCGACGCGAGGCCGCGCGTCTCCAGCGGCGCCGTGCGCGGCTCCGCCAGCTTCGCCATGATCCAGAAGCGGGCGGCGGAAATCGACTATTCCACGGAAGAGACCAATTTCACCCTGGCGCTGACGACGCTGGCGGCGCGGCTCGACCGGCGCTCGCTGGTGATCATCTTCACCGACTTCGTCGATCCGATCAGCGCCGAACTGATGCTGCGCACGGTCGGCCGGCTCACCGAACGGCATCTGGTGCTGTTCATGATGATGAGGGATGTCGAACTGGAGACACTGGCCGACATGCCGCCGGACGCACCGGAGGATGTGGCGCGCTCGGTCGTCGCCGGCGGGCTGCTGCGCGAAAGGCAGGTCGTCATCGGCAGGCTCAGGCTGCTCGGCGCGCATGTCATCGAAGCCGACCATCAGAGGCTCGGACCGGCGCTGGTCGAGCGCTATCTCGAGTTCAAGCGGGAGGATCTGTTGTGAACGCGCTGGTCGGCAAGGATGCCGTGCGCCAGTCGCTGGCGAGCTTCCGTTCGGAGCGCGAGGCCGACTGGAAGGCGTTCGAGGCGCTGCTCGCCCGGGTCGAGAAACGCGCGCCGCGCACGCTCTCGGAAGACGAGTTGCTGTCGCTGCCGCTGCTCTACCGCTCGGCGCTGTCCTCGCTCTCGGTGGCGCGGGCGACCTCGCTCGACAATGCCTTGGTCGGCTATCTCGAGGCGCTGTGCCTGCGCGGCTATTTCTACCTCTATGGCGCACGCCGAGGGTTGCGGCAGCGCATCGGCGATTTCTTCCTGCATGACTGGCCGCATGCCATTCGCGATTTGTGGCGCGAGACCTTGCTGTCGGTCGTCCTGACCTTTGTCGGTCTCGGCGCCGGCTACTGGCTGGTGGCGAAGGACAAGGGCTGGTTCGACGCCATCATTCCGCCGAGCCTGGCCGGCGGGCGCAACCCGGATGCATCGGCGGAAGTGCTGCGGCAGGTGCTTTATGACGGCGCCGACAGCAATTTCCTGTCGGGCTTCGCCGCCTATCTGTTCACGCACAATGTCCAGGTGGCGATCCTGGCCTTCGCGCTCGGCTTTGCCTTCGCGGTGCCGAGCGTGCTCCTGATCCTGATGAATGGCTGCCTGCTCGGCGCGATGTTCCAAATCTATGTCGCCAAGGGGCTTGGCATCGAGCTGGGCGGATGGCTGTCCATCCACGGCACCACCGAGATGTTCGCGATCGCCTTGGCGGGCGCCGCTGGCATGCGTATCGGCACGCGTATCGCCTTCCCCGGTGAACTGACGCGGATGACGGCCGCAGCCGATGCCGGGCGCGTGGCGGCAACCACCATGGTCGGGGTGACGATCATGCTTTTGTTCGCCGGCCTGCTCGAAGGCATCGGCAGGCAGGTGATCACCAGCGACGTCACACGCTATGCCATTGGCGGCGGCATGCTGACGCTGTGGCTCTGTTATTTCTATTTGTTCAGGGTGGTGCGGCATGGCGACCGTTAGGCGCGCCGCCGTCTCGACGATACGGCCGCTGATCACGCCCGAAGGCGTCGATCTCCGGATAAAGCTCGCCGATGCCGGCACCCGCGCCGCCGCCTTCCTGCTCGACTTTGTCATCATCGTCGTCGCCGCAATCGTGATCACGATCGTCGCGCTGCTGGGCGTGGGCGGCCTCGGCGGCGAGGAAGCGCAGCCGCTGTTTGTCGTCTGGATCATCCTGATCTTCTTCCTGCGCAACGCCTATTTCATCGTCTTCGAGGCCGGCCGCCGCGCCGCCACGCCCGGCAAGCGGATGCTCGGCATCCGGGTGGCATCGCGCAGCGGCGCCGGCCTATCGGTCGATCAGGTCATCGCCCGCAATCTGATGCGCGAGATCGAGATCTTCCTGCCGCTGTCGATCATCCTCGGCCGCAGCGAGATGGGGCTCGCCGACACGTTGTCGACGATCTTCGGGCTGGTCTGGACGCTGCTGTTTGCGCTCTTCCCGCTGTTCAACCGCGACCGCATGCGCATCGGCGACCTGTTGGCTGGAACCTGGGTGGTCGAGGCGCCCAAGCTGGCGCTGGTCGAGGATCTGTCGCAAAGGCAAAATACCAACGCACGCGCCTTCCGATTCACCCAGGCGCAGCTCGATGCCTATGGCATCGCCGAACTGCACAAGCTGGAAGAGGTGCTGCGCCGCGACGACTATTTCGCCCTGAAAGCCGTGGCCGAGACGATCGGGCGCAAAATCGGCATGACAATCGAGCCGGTCGATTCCAGGGCCTTCCTCACCGCCTATTATGGCGAGCTGCGGGCACAGCTCGAACGCAAGCTTTTGCTGGGAACACGCAAGGCGGATAAGTACCAGCGGTAGATCGGAGTTCGGGATGCCGGCTCAAGTTAGCGAAGCGGAAAAAGCCAGAATAGAACGCGCCATTCAGGCGGCAGTCTCCGGATCCTGGAAGGAATTTGCAGAACTCACCGACGAACCGTTTCCAAACGATGCATCGATGAGGGAGCAATTCGGAGATACTTCTTCCCGACTTCAGCAAGCCGACGGAAATTGGGAAATGACCTCAGGCATAGGTATCGTGCCTGACGGCAGCGCGCGCCTGATCACAGTCTTGATCAAGGCGCCGCCCACCGTGGATATTGTCCTGACGCTGCACAGCACGAGCGATCGGGATGACAGCACGATCAGCATCTGGACGTTCTTTCAGCAGGTGAATTGGGGCGATTAGGCATCGCCTACCCCACCCACTTCTCATAGTCGGACACCAAAAGGTGCACCGGCGCGACATCCTCGTCGATGTTGGAGAAGCGGCCGATCGGCTCGCGGAAGACGTTGTCGGTGAGATCGTCATTGACGGTCGAGACCTCGCCGATCAGCACATCCTTGCCCTCGGCCCAGAAGGCGTGCCAGACGCCGGGCAGCAGCGTCACGCTCTGGCCCGGGTCGAGCTTCAGGAGCCCGCCTGCCGGCAGCCTGTGGATGGTGCCGTCGACCGGCACCGTCACTTCGGCCTTCGGATCGATGCCGCCGTCGCGATCGTGCATGAACAGTTCAAGCACGAGCTTACCGCCGCCGCGGTTGATGATGTCCTCGGCCTTGATGTTGTGGCGGTGCATCGGTGACAGCTGATCCTTGCGCGAGATCATGATCTTCTCGGCATAAAGCATGCCCATGCCCTTCTTCATGTCGGCATAGACGCCGTTGCGAACGGTGAACAGGAACAGGCCGAGTTCGTCGAATTTTTCCTGGCCGTAATCGGTGATGTCCCAACCGAGCCGCGAGGTGAAAATGGCGGCGGAGTCGGCCTTGCGCGCCTTCATCTCTTCCGGGCTCCAGTAGGCGAAGGGCGGCATGATGTAGCCGAACGAGCGGATGAAGGCGTCTGCATCGCGGATGATGTCGTTGACGGTGGAGCGTTTCATGATCGTGATCCCTTCGCGTCGCGTTCCCTGGAGTTATCTGAAGCGCATAGCCGAACAGCGCTGCGGTGTCGACGCAAACTGCGTGCTGGCCCCATGACATCCGTGCGGATCGGGGCCATAAGTCAGCCAGATTTCCCAGGGTGATATTTCATGCAAGGCATAGACGACCTCGACACGCCGGCGATCCTCATCGACGCAGCCCGCGCCGAAGCCAACATCACACGAGCGCAGGCGCATGCCGACCGCCACGGGCTGAAACTCAGGCCGCACATCAAGACGCACAAACTGCCTTATTGGGCGAAGAAGCAGATGGCGGCCGGCGCGGTCGGCATCACCTGCCAGAAGATCGGCGAGGCCGAAGTGATGGCCGATGCCGGGCTGACCGATATTTTCCTGCCCTACAACATCCTTGGCCGCGCCAAGCTGGAGCGCCTCAAGGCGCTGCATGGCCGCGTGACACTGTCAGTGACGGCCGACAGCCGCGAAACACTGGAGGGGCTCGCCGCCACCTTCACCGATGCAGGGCACCCCCTGCCCGTCCTGGTCGAATGCGATACCGGCATGGGCCGTTGTGGTGTGCAAAGCGCCGCCGAGGCGCTGGCACTGGCGAAGTTGATCGACCAAGCCAAGGGGCTCACCTTCGGCGGGCTGATGACCTACCCCGCGGCCGGCCGCGCCGCCGAGGCTGAATCCTGGCTGGCCGGCGCCAAACAAACGCTCGCGGCCTCGGGTCTCGCCTGTGATCGCATCTCCAGCGGCGGCACGCCTGACATGTGGCGCTCGGGCGAGGACAGCGTGGTGACCGAATACCGCCCCGGCACCTACATCTACCTCGACCGGTATCAGGTCGCCAAAGGCGTCGGCACGCTCGACGATTGTGCGCTGACGGTGCTCGCCACCGTGGTCAGCCATCCGACGCCGGCCCGCGCCATCCTCGACAGCGGCAGCAAGGCGCTGTCCAGCGACACGCTGGGGCTCGCCGATTTTGGCGAGCTGCTCGGCATGCCCGGCGCCCGCGTCACCAGCTTGAGCGAGGAACATGGCACGGTCACGCTTGCGAATGGCGCGAGCCTGCGCATCGGCGAACGCGTTCGCGTGGTGCCTGATCATTGCTGCGTCGTGACCAACCTGTTCGACCAGGTGCATCTGATCGACGGTGACAAGGTGCTGGAAACGCTGAAGGTGGAAGCGCGTGGGCGGATGGGGTGAGGCTTTTCGTTTTGGAGGCTCGCCCTATTTCGACATTGACGAATTGTAATTTATAACTTACTAGTCCCCATGGCAATCCTGAAGCAGACAGCCACCTTTCGGAGGTGGCACCAAAAGCTGAAAGACGGAAGAGCCAAGGCGGCAATTGCCGTTCGGCTGCAACGTTTGATTGTATGAAATCCCGGCGACGTGGCCCCAGTGGGTGAAGGCATCAGTGAATTGCGCATTCACTATGGGCCCGGCTATCGCGTTTATTTCACAAGCGCGGTGAAACGGTCATCCTGCTCCTGTGCGGCGGGGATAAAAGTTCACAAGAAACCGACATACGGACAGCAAAGCGCCTGGCCGTAGAATGGAGTGACGACAATGGTTGAAAAAATCTATGATTTCGATCCCGCCGAAATGCTCGATTCCGATACGGCAATCGAGGCGTTTCTGGCAGAGGCAATGGAAACCGGAGACGCCAAATTCGTCGCGTCCGCCCTCGGTGTCGTTGCCCGCGCCAAGGGGATGAGCAACATTGCCAGAAAGACCGGCTTGGCTCGCGAGCATCTTTATACCTCGCTCAGCGAAAACGGTAATCCTACGCTGGAAACCACACTGGCGGTCATGAAAGCATTCGGCTTTCATTTGGCCCCAAAGCACGATGCAACTCAGGTCTAATCTACGCCAGCGCGCGTCGAGCGCGAGGTTGTTCGGGCCAACTGAAATCAGGACTGATAAACCGGACCCAGCGCCGCCTTCAGCGGATCCAGCGCGTCGCCATACAGCTTCCAGCGCTCGACCGAGGATGAATAGATCGGCTGGCGCACCTGCCAGCGGCTCGGCGTCCGCACGGTGCGCTCGGTCTCGTTGAAACGCAGGCAGGCATCGTCCCACTCAACGCCGAGGAATCCGATCAATCCACGGGCGCGATTTTCGAAATCGGCGACCGTTTCTTCGTAGGGCATGTCGTGGATATTCAGCGGGATGACCTTGGTCCAATGGCGCATCAGGCGGTCATACTGCCGGTAATACTGCCCAAGCTTGGTCAGATCAGCATTATAGCCGTGCGCCTCGGAAAAATTATGCATGAAACAGGACGCGCAATTGTCCATCGGGTCACGCCGGCAATGGATGATGCGGGCATTCGGCAAGATCAGGCTGATGAAGGCCAGCAGCTCGAAATTATGCGGCATCTTGTCGACGACAAGCCGCGCCTTGGTGTTGCGTCTGTTGAGATCGTCGAGATATTTCGATCCAAGCTCCTTGGCCTTGGCCGCAGTGAGCGCCGCCATGCCCTTGGTGAAAATGGCTGGGTCGAGCTTGTCGAACCCAAGTTCGCCGGCAAGTGAACGAATGGTCGACAACTCCCCGGCGCCATTGATATCGCGATGACTGGCGCATATCTGCTCGGTCAGCGTCGTTCCCGACCGTGGCATGCCGACGATGAAGACCGGGCGTCTGGATGGATTTCCCAAATTGGCTCGCGCCTCGAAGAAGCCGGCGTCGAAAGTGTCGATGAAGCTGTCGTAAAGCTGGGTGTGCCGGTCGATGTCGAAATCATTGCCGGAAATCGCCTTGGCCCTCGCGAAATGGCGGATTGCCGGGCGATACTCGCGCTGATCGTTGAGCATCTTGCCGGCGGCATGGTGCAGCACCACCCGCTCGCGATCGGTGGTCGTCGGCAATTCCAGACGAGCCCGTATTAGAGGCAGCGTCGGATCATCCTTGACCGCCCGGCGCGCCAGCGCCATTCCGGCCAGCGCTTCGACATGGCCCGGGTCGATGGCAAGGGCCTTGCTGAAGCATTCGACCGCCTCGGCCGGCCGTCCAATGTCGGTGAGCAAATCACCCATACCGGCAAGTGCCATCACCGACTGGCCGTCGATAGCCAGCGCCCGGCGATAGAACCCTTCAGCAATGTCGCCCTCGAGCTGGCTGCGGTAGGAGCGGCCGAGATTGCACAGCGCTTCGATGAGCCCTCCGTCGAGCTCGATCGCCTTTCTCAGATGTCTGCGCGCCTTGTCGACGTTGCCGGTGACATTGTAGGCATTGCCGAGATTGTTGCGGAAGATGGCGTTGTCCGGTTCGAGCTTGACCGCCCTTTCCATATAGGCAATGGCGGCGTCATGATGCTCGGCCTCGATGGCGAGCGTGCCCATCAGGTTCAGCGCCATGGCATTTTTGGGCTGCGTGCGAAGCACCGTCTGGTAGCAGAACTCGGCCTCGCGAAAACGCTTGCGCCGTTGCAGGTCGATGCCGCGCTGCAATGTCTTTTCCGCCGGCTCACCGGCGGTCGGCAGCGAGGCTGGGATCATTGCCGGCAGGCCCAGGGGTTGCCGGCGTGGCAAGAGCGGCATCCGTCAAATCCCGGTCGCGGCCTGCGACGAACCAATCAGAACTTCAGGGTAACGCCAAGCTGGAGATTGTGGGAGTACAATTTGGCGTTCTCGTATGTGCCGCCGCCATCATTGTCGTCTAGATCCACGCTTGTCACGGCCTTAAAGCGGTAACCGAAATCGAGGTCGACATTCTGCGTTACCGCGTAGGTAACACCGGCGCCCACCTGGCCGGCGAAACCCCAGCCGCCAGGCCCGTATCCAAAGGCGTGGCCATCAAAGTGAGTATCGGCGGTAACATAGGCCGCGCCGACACCGCCGCCGACATAGAGTTTGGCATCACCAAAATGCGCAACATCGGCCCAGACGTTGGCGAGAAGATAGGTGGCCGACAGATTGCCGGAAGCCGGATAGTTGCCGACGCCCGTGTAGCTGTATTCGCTTGCCTTGTAGCGCGCGTAGGACAGTTCGCCTTCGACACGAAACACATCGTTGATGCGCCGACCGACAGCGCCGCCGATTACGAACCCGGTATCAAGATCGACTGAATAGCCAGTACCATTGTAGTCCGTTTTCACATGGTTCGGGAAACTGGCGCCGCCGAAGAGCGTGACGTACCAGAGATCCTCCGCCCTCGGAACGTCGACAATCGCGTCGGCGGCGTAGGCCGAACTCCAACCAAGCACCAATGCCGTTGTCGACACACCAGCGAGTAGAAGCAGTTTCATCGTCGATTCCCTCGTGGCCTTCCAGCTACTTGCTCGCCTGGGTTGGAGCTGTCAATAAGCAGACGCAGTCAGGGCACTCTTTCAGCAATCCTCGTTGCTATACAGCAACATAGCAGCATATTCTAATTTAGACGGAGACAGGCAAAGGCTGCTGTTCGGTTGTCATTCGAGTGGCCGGAAAAGAGAACCGCCTAGTCGCGTTGCTCTGCCTGCCGCGCCGCGATGCGCCGCATGGCGATCACTCGCCGACGGCGGATCTCGGTGCGCATCGCCGTCAGGTGCAGCGCGAAGAACAGCACGGTGAAGCCGAGCGCCATCACCAGCAGCGGCCATAGCAGGCTGGGATCGATCGTCGGCCCGCCGAGCCGGAACACCGAGGCCGGCTGGTGCAGCGTGTTCCACCAGTCGACCGAGAATTTGATGATCGGGATGTTGATGAAGCCGACCAGCGTGATGATGGCGGCAGCCCAGGCGGCGCGGCTGGCGTCATCCAGCGCGCGCGTCAGCGCGATGATGCCGAGATACATAAGAAAGAGGATGAAGACCGAGGTCAGACGCGCGTCCCAGACCCACCAGGTGCCCCACATCGGCTTGCCCCAGATGGAGCCGGTGACCAGCGCAAGCGCGGTGAAGGTGGCGCCGATCGGGGCTGCCGATTTCAGGGCGACATCGGCCAAGGGATGGCGCCAGACCAGCGTGCCGAGCGCGGCGACCGCCATCACCGTGTAGCACATCATGGCGAGCCAGGCGAAAGGCACGTGGATATACATGATGCGCACCGTGATGCCTTGCTGGAAATCCTCAGGCGCGGCAAAGCTCATATAGAGACCGGTGGCTAGCAGGATCGCGGCGATCGACGCCAGCCACGGCACCAGCCTGTCGGCCAGCCCGACAAAGCGCGTCGGGTTGGCGAGGTCGGTCCAGCCGGCGAGGCGTGAGGAGGTGTCGCTCATAAGGTCTAGATAGACCGGCGGCGCGTTCGGGGCAATTGAGCGGTTGTCGCAGTGCTTACCCTCCCCCTTGTGGGGAGGTCGCTGCAAAGCAGCGGGGTGGGGT
>NZ_JAMYQZ010000049.1:0-47445 GCF_040321145.1 Mesorhizobium sp. M0514 | reverse complement strand
CCGAGAACGCTCCGGGGTCTTCGCTCGCCGCCGCCAACTCCCTTCGGCAGGAACTGCAATAGGCAGCACTACTGGTCGCGGCTCCGGACACCTCAATCGAATTGATATAATTCGTCGGATTGGCCGTCGTCGGATGTGCGCCGCTATCAAGATGCGCCGCAATCCACAGCGTGTTTCCAGATCCCCACGTTGGCGTGACGTTAGGTGGATCGATTGTCGAACTGAACGCAGCCTCGACAGCGCCATTGGCATTCGTGATGCGATAGGCGTTGGCAGCAGAATCCCGTGTACCGGTGGTCGTGACGATCCGCTGGGTTGCTCCTTCGGTCCCGTCAGAGACCTTCTTCAGCACCAGGCTCTTTGATCCGTTGGTCGCCACCTGCGTCCAGCCCGAGGGCAGCGTGAAGGCCGTATTGCTCGCCCAGCAATGGAAGATGATAATGAGCAGGTCGCCCGACTGGACACCTGCCGGCATGTTGATGTCGTGGTTGGTGACAGCCGGGGTAAACGCCGTCAAGGCGGTAGAGGCAACGATAGGGCCAGCCCAGGAGGATGCATCGACGAACTGGTCGATGACGATCGAGAACGGCCCCGCATCGGCGTTGTTGAACCAGAGGGCGATGCCGAATGTGGCCACGCCGGAAACGTTGGTGAAGGGGTCCGGCGTCGAGCCGGAATATTCGACGTTCCAGGCCGCCCCGTTGCTGCTGGTTTCGAAAAGATAGGTCGTGCCATCAGCCGATGTCGTCAGTCGGATGTAGTTCGGCCCTGCCTGCGTTCCGGCGGCCGCCGCACCACCGTCTGATGTCGTGTGGCCGCTATCCTTGTTCCAGCCATTGGGCGGCGTGCCATAGACCTTGTATTTGTGCAGGCCAGTGGTGCCGTCTCCACGCAGGCCGACGATGTGGAAATCGTTGGAATTCTTCAGCCCGAAGCCGACCATCGCCAGCTTGCCCTGCTGGGACAGCCGGGAGAAGTCCGGCGTGTAGCGGAAGGTATATTGCCGCCCAGCCTGGATCGTCGCCAGCGGGAACACGAACTTGCCGAACGATCCCGGCTTGACTTGGCCCTTGATCGTGGTGTCGCCGGTCGATGTGGTGGTAACGACCGGGGGATCGACAAAGCCGCCATCGCCGTCGCCGCTTGACCCTGACCACGCTCCGGGTCCGCGACGGCTGACCAGATAGGGCGCAAGCATCAGTTCGCCGCGCCCTGGAAGCCTTCGACGGTCGGCGTGAAGGTGGTCGAGCTCGCGCTCGACGTTGCCGCCTCCAAAGCCTGCAACTGCCACCAGATCGTTTGTGCGCCAGAACCAGGCGTGGTGATGATGCGCGCGCCTTCATCGGGGACCAGCACCGCTGCCGCGCCGTCCGAGAAGGTCCGGAACGTGCCCGACATAGTGCCGATGAAACCAGCCTTCTTGTTGGAAAAGGCCAGGTTGTCACCGCCGACGACGCCGGAACTTGCGGTCGGATCGGAATTGTAGAGCCACACCCTGACCGCCTTGCCGGCAAAGCCGGTGTCGTTCGAATCGAGCCGGAAGCGCTCGATGGTCAAGGGCTCATTGTTGAGATCGGCCACGGTGATGACGTTGGCCGTGACCGAGCCCGGCGTCGCGCTGTTGGAGACGGCATCATTGGCCGTGTAAGGCGTCTGGTTTGCCGCGCGGGTCAGTGCGGTGCCGGCTGCCACGATGAACTTGGTCTTGACCTTGCCGATGAGAGCCGTGCCGGCAGGAAGGGACCCGAGAACGATGGTGCCCGAAGTGATCAACAGTTTGACAATGCCGCGCAGATAACGCTGGATCGTCCCATCGGCATCAGTGATGACGGCAGCACCAGTGGTTGCCCCCAGAACGGCCACAGCAGGGTCGTCAGAGGCAAGCGTGACACGCTGGACAGTTGCGGCGACGGCACCGGCTCCTGCCGCTACGCCAGCCTGCCCGACGATCAGATTGACCTTTGCGCGGTCGCTCTCGTCCCAGTCGTCCAGAACGGACAGCGATGCGATGGCCGCGTCGTCTGAAGCCAGTGTGACCGCGAGCGAGTTCGCGGCTGTCTTGGTGCCGAGAGACGCGGGAACCAAGGCGATCAATGAGGTGATGCGTTGCGCGATGCGCTGAAGCCTGCCGTTCAACCCGCTCGATGCGGTATCGGAAGCTGGCGCGGTTTCGGTGAGCGAGCCAATCCCGCCCTCAACGCCGTCCAGATAACCGGCCAGCGTCGTGCCAAGATCGGCGTGAAGCGTGTCGAGTTTCGTGTTCGAAGACCCGATCAGGGTTTCGATGCCATCGACGTAGCCAGCCAATGTGTCGAGCTTGGTGTTTGTCGAGGCTATGGCGGTGACAGCAGGGTCGTCGCTGGCCAGGGTGACGCGCTGCACGCCCGCCGCGACGGCACCGGCGCCGCCAAGTGCATCGGTTGCCGAGCCATCGGCACCGAGCGAGACCTTGACGCGCTGATGCTTTACGCCGCCGATGTCGTCGGCAGCAACGTCGTCTCCCGTTCCCGGAAGGGTTACGTTATCAGCCATATTGGCATTCCTTCAGTGTTGGGCTTCAGGCGGTCAGGCCTGGCAGCAGCGAGTTGGCCACCGGCGCGGTGAGCGTGATCCTGCGATAGTACAAGCCATTGTTCGACGACGCTTCGAAGCCGCCGAGGATCGCCCGCATCATCGGCTGCATGACATTGGGTGTCGTGTCGACCAGCGCGTCGGCACCATCGATCGACATGGCGATGAAGCTGGGCGTGTAGGTGACGGCTATCTTGTGCACGCCAGGGCCGAAGTCGGTATCGGTGTCGACGCCTCGGTAATCCGAGCCTGAAGCATAGGTCCGCATGAACCCTGGAAACGTGCGCTCGATGTCGAAGCTGTTGGCGTCGGTGTCCTCTTCCATGTAAAGCGGGACGTCTCGATCACCGGCCGAAAGCGATTCCCATTCGATGTAGATCGTCCCGCCAATGGCGACGAACTCGGCGAGATCGGCGAGCCAGCCGGCAAGCGAGAAGATCGATCCAGCGGCATCGTGGTCGAGGATTTCCAAGCCACTGGCGCCGACACGCTCCGGCTTGTCGATGATGTCGGCCAGCGTCACCGGCGAGCCGTTCAGCGTATAGACCTCGTTGATGAAATCGAGCGACCACGAATTGGTGATCCCGCCACCGCCTCCCGACGAGGAACGACGGAGCGGCTGGGCTGCTACACCGGGCATCATGGCGCTACGTCCTGTCTTTTGAAGAGCACCCAGAACTGGCCTTCAGGATAAAGGCCTTCCTCGACAATGATTTTCGTGCCGATGGCGGCATAGGTCTTGCCAGCGATCTCGACCGTCATGCCGGCAACCGACAGCGATGCCGTCTCGGCGCTCTGGATGGTGGGAATGCCAAATCCGGGGCCGCTTGACTGGCCTGTCTCCCACATCTCAATCGTGGTTTCGCCGCCCGGCGAGGAGAACGGGCCGCCCGGCACGAAGCCTTGCGCCTTCAGAACGACGTTGCCCGCAAGCCCATCGGTGAAATGCTCGCCAGAGTGACCGGGAACAGTCGGCACCAGCGCCTCGCCCTCTTCGCCGGGCGCAAAGCTGAAGAACGGCGCCTTGAGGCCCGCACCATCAATCCCCTGCCATTGCCAGCGGGAGAAACCGTATGGCCCCGGGAGAGCCGGCTCGCCACTGACCGCTACTTCGCCAGAAATCTCATGCCACGATCCACCCGAGAACCGAAGAAATTCACCGAGCCCACCGTCAGTAGGATAGGAGTAGGTCGCCAGCGTCGTCGAATAAAAACTGAACGGGGCGATATAGGCTGGGCCACCGCCCGGCCCTATCTCCACATCGAAGATCGTCGCCACCGATATGGCGATGTTTGCGGCGATATAGGGCGAACCCCAATGCACGTTGACGATCTGCTGGAAGGGATCGAGTTCGACCGGATTGGCCAGCGAGCCATAGGGGCCAGGCATCAGGCGGTCACGTCTTCAGCGAGGCGGCCGATGAGATCCCAGACACCATCCTCGATAAACTTGCAGGTGACGACCGATCCCGGCCCAGCGGTCTGATTGAGAAAGCCTTCATAGCCGTTGACGGTCACGTCCGTCGAATCGGAAAAGATCAGCGTCCCGTCGCCGATCTGGCGAAAGCTGACCTCCATGTCGGCAAGTGCGGTCGCCGGCAGGTCGATGGTCAGATCGCTTGCGTCCTCATAGCGCCAGTATCGGTTGCTGTCGGTGTTCGAGACTGCATAGACGCCATCGGTCGGTGCATCGAGCGCTCCGACGATTGACGGGCGGAAGTTCGCTTGCGGCAGGGTATAGGGACCAAGCACCGTGGCGTCGGCCAGATAGATCGTCATCTGGGTGCCGACGACTGTGATGTTCGAAATGCCGGTCGCCACCGGCGGGTTGTCCTCGAGCTCGGTGATCCGCTCTTCGTGACCCTCGAAGTTGTCATCGACTTCGTCGGGGGTGAGGTTTGAGCCCTTGTCCCTGCGATAGATTGTCATCTGGTGATCCCGTCAGGAGGCTTCGGTGGTTTCGGAAGGCGCCTTCGACCAGTCGAAGTTGAAGCGCACATAGATGCCGGTCGTCCGGTTGCGGAACATGATCTTGGTCGCACGCTCGACCTCGACCCACTGCTCGGAATCATCAGGATTTTCGACCCGAAGCTTTTCGACGGCGCGGTCGACGTAATCGTAATCGATGATGACAATGCCATCATCCGGGTCGTCTGCCGGGTCTTCCGGCGGCCAGTTGACGGTCGTGCCCGGATTGGTCTGCTGCTCGGGCGTTGTCAGCGTGAACCGGGACGCCTTGCCGAAGCGGAAGTGCGCTTCGCCGCCAGCGTCCGGCTTGACCTTGGACAGCGCCCGCTTGAGCACGCCATCGCCATTGCCGCGGCTGTCGGTGATGGAAATCCGCGCGCCGCTGGAATTGTGGCCGGCGCGCCAAGGATTGGAAAGGCCCCTGATCTCGACCATCAGGCTGCCTCGAGGTCGATAGTCTTTGGCACAGCGAGCACGCTCACCTCAAGCGGATAGTTGGTGATGAACGGCCCGCCCTTGAGCACCTTGAAGTCGCCATCCACCTCGGTGAACACCTGGTTCAAGGCCTCGATCGCGGCCGAGATGTCCGGCCTGAAGGCGCCAAGCACCGCCTTTTGCGTCGGCAGCGGGTTGACGATGGTGATCTGCTCGACCAGCGTTGCCGGGTCCATCACGAGGAAGTCGACGCCGTCATCGTTCGGCGGCACCAGCAGATAATCCTCCGAGAGCGTGACCTCGCCCGCGATCGGCATCACGGTGCGCCCGGCATACGCCTGGTAACCGTCGTCGACATAGCCTTCCCCGACATACGTCGGATCGCCGGGAACGGTGGTAACCGTGTTCCCCTTGCCGACCGTGCAGCCGATGGTGAGCGAGGCGATCGACGAGCCGTTCGACGAGGTGATGGCATAGCCGATGATCTTGCCGGTGGCCTCGCCGCCGGGAATGCGGGGGTCGACGACGCGGGCATTCATGCGGCAGGACAAGGTCTCGACGAGGCTGGCGGTCAGTTTTGCCGAGAACGATATCTGCACCGCGCGCGAGCGCTCGAGGATGATGCGCCGCGCGCGGCAGATCAGGAAGTCGATGCTGCGCCGGCCGCGCTCGGTGGTGAGATAGGCGCGCTTGCGGACATCGACGATCGGCGGCGTGCCGTCGGGAAAATCCGTGGTCGGCTCATCGACCGGCTCGTCGGCATCGCCGGACGCCTTCATCTCGGTCAGATCCTGCCCTTCCGGGTCGGTCAGGATCGCCTGGCAGTCGGCGACCAGTGTGAAGGACAGCGTCTCCTGCCGGTTGCGGGAAACGTCATAGTTGGCCTTGAACACCGGCTTCATGGTCCAGACCGGAAACTGCCCGGTGCCGTTGGTCATGACGATCTGGTGATAGTCCTGCGGCACGACGAAACCGTCGGTGCGCACGATCGAGCCGTCGCCAAAGGACCAGCCGCCGCCAATGCGGTCATCCTTCTCCGGGTAATCCTGCATCAACCCGTCGCCGGTCAGCGACTGGATCGAATGGCCGCTGCCCGATCCGGCCAGCGAAAAGGCGGCGAGCAGTTGCGGTGTGAAGTCGACGGTGCCGGTCGCGACCTGCGCCCAATTGATCTCGGCCGACACCTTGATCGAGCTCAGCGGCGGCTCGCCGGGATCGACCGACAGGCTTTCCTTGATGAACGCGTCGCCGAAGTCGATCAGCCCATCCTCGCCATTGAGGATGTCAGAAGCTGTCACCCCCAGATCGACGCGGCCGATGTGCCAGGCGTGGGTGTAGCCCTCGAGCACGGTGTCTGGATCCTCGCGCGCATCGGCGTTGATGAACATCGGATCCCAATTGGGCGCGACCTTCATCGCATCGGACAGCGCCCGCTTCAGCGCATCATAGGCGGACGGCCGCGCCAAGAAATTCAGGGTGACGGCATTGCCCTGGATTTGCTGCGGCACGCCTACGAGACGGCCGAACAGCACCGGAATGACGCCGGCGGTCGGGTTGCTCTCGTCCTGCCAGGACAGCCAGGCCCATTGCTTGCGGCCGGGCGCCAGCAGGCCGACGCGCGGGTTCCTGACCGTGACGTCGAGGCTGGCGAAGCCGCCTTCCTTGTGTGGCAGCGAGATCGAGACGATGTCCTCGTCCATGACCTGGTGCTCGATGCCGAAGGTGGTCTCGGTCTCGTCGACCCAGGCGAAGAACCACATGGGTTAAGCCTGGCCAAAGGGGCGGGGATTGCGCGGGTTTGCATGGGCATGCATCGCCAGCGCCTCATCAGGCGAAAGCTTCAGTTCGGTTTCACCGATGCCGACGGCTGACAACATGCATGCATGCTCGATGAGTTGGAGACCATGCTCCCGAGCCCACGCAGCTTGCTCCTCAACGGTTTGTGAAAGGAGCAGGGCTTGCCACAGATCGCCAAGGTTTTTCATTGTCATACCTCTTCGAGATCGAGCGACCAGGCTTCGTCGCCATCCCACTCCACAACGCTCTTGCGGAATCCCACGACGCGCATGGTCAGGCGAGGCCGGTAGAAAGTGAAGGCCCCGTCGATGCGCGTTCCCGGTTCGGCGGTGTTACCGGCGACGTCGCGCTCCGGCGACCCGGTGGCGGTGAGATAGGACAACTCCACCACGCAGTCGACGGTAAGCTCCATGCCCGGCCAGATGCCCGACAGCGCGGGCTGCTGCTGGTCGGTGCAGGAGATGTTCGACTTGTATTTCCGATAGGTCCCGTCGGCGAGGTCGATCAGCGTGCCGTTCACGGTGCGGGCGAGCTGCGCCGCGCCGTCGACCGGCTCAAGCGTCTGGGTGATGTTGCGCGCGCTGTAGGGCGGCACGCCGATCGGATCGAGGCGCAGTTCAGTGAGGTTGTCTTCACTGATCATTTGCCAGGCCTCCGGCCAGCCGATGTCAGCGCCGCACCGATAGCGTATTGCTGGAACTTCATCACCGGGTCATTCTCGCCGATCAGATCGACGACATCCTGCAGGGTCGGGCCGTACTGGAGTTTCACGGCGACCATCTTGCCGGAAAGGCCCATCCCGCCGGTCAACGGAGCCTTGACGCTACCGCCGCCAGCGAGGCGCTGAACAGACATCGTGCGATCGAACCCACCCACCGCGCCGCCAATGGAGAAACCGCGCAGCGACTTCCAAAAATCCTTCGGCAGCGCCATGCTGTTCAGTGCGTGGAACAGGCCCGGACCGTAGTAAGCCACGGCCTTCGCCTTGGTGATGAACTCGCCCAGCGATGCCCAGATCGGAATGCTGTCGCTGGTCGCGGTGCCGCGACCGGTGCTGAGATGACCGCCCTCGGCGAAACCGCCCTGCGAGCCGCCGCCCGACGAGGAGGATGAGGACGACGCTTGCGAGCGCAGGCGTTGGGCTTGGGCGACTGCCTCGCGCAAGGCCGCAATGATCGAGGCGATTTCCGAACGGATTCGACCGGCAAGGCTGCTGATCACCGACGACAGGTTGGCAAAGCCGCCCTGGATCAGAGCGCCAAGGCCGGAGAAAATCTGAGAAAAGACCGACGGCAGCGCGGTGAACGGGCCTGAGATTGCTGCCGCTGCCTGCTGGGCGCCGCTGGTGTCAATGCCCGAGAGAGCGCTGTTCACCCCGCTAACGGCTTCCTGCGTGGCGGCCGGCATCTTCTGGACGTCGACGATCACGCCGTCGACCGCCGTGCCGATCGCCGAACCGAGCCCGCCGCCGACATCATCGGTCGGATTGAGCGCATATTTCAGACCGAGCGCTGCCTCATCCGCGGCAGGCTTGATGCGCTGGATATCCGTGACGATCCCATCCACGGCAGGCGTGATGGAGTTGGTCGTCAGCGATTCCGGAACGGTCCGGATATGGCTGGCGATGTCGTCGGCAACCGCCTTGACCTTGGCGCCGGTGGCCTTTGCGCTCTCGCCTACGCCATCCAGTGCAGCCTTCGACTTCTCGGCGCTGGTGGCAACGCCATTGACGACATCGAAGACTTCCTTGGAAAGCTGGCCGCCAGCACCGCCGCCTCGGAAAACGGTGATCTGATGGCCAAGGTTTTCGACTTTCTTGGCTGTGTCGTCGAGCGCGGCATTCGCCTTGGTCGCGGCCGCTACGGTCTCGTTGCCATATCCAGCAATGCTGAGCGCCGCTTGCTTGGCCGCAAATTCGCTATCGGTGAGCTTGCCGGTTAGCAGGCCGATGAAATTGGCACTTTCACCGGCGTCCTGCGTCAGCTTATGGGCGTTTTCGGTGATGTCGAGGAACTGTTGAGCCAGCTTGCCGAGTTCTGGATTGGCAGCGCCAATCTTGGCGACTTCCGCGCGGAACGCCTCGACGTCCTTTGTGCCTTGAAACTGCTTGAAGACCTCGAACAATTGATCGGCGGCGTGAGGCAGAAGGCCGTCGAACTGCTGGATCGAGTTGACCGCCTCGTCGATCGCGCTGCTGAGGCCCTTGCCGGCCGCTTCCTGCGACAGCCTGGCCTGGATAAGAGCAGCATCCTTGACCTGCTGCGACATCTCGGCGACCTTGCGGCCCGCCTGGTCATAGGCGCTGCCGACTTTGCCGATAAGTTCTTCATGGACGCGCAGCGCCGTTGTGGCTTCGCTGGTGCGCGTTGCCCACAGCGCGATTGTCACACCGACCAGCGCCAAGGCTGCAATGATCGGATTGGCACCCAAGAACAGCAGCGCCGTCGAGAGCAGCCGAAAGCCACCGACCAGCGCAGCGACACCCTGCAGCGTCACGCCGAACGCGCGCGTCATCAGGCCAAGACCGAACAGCAACGGGCCGATGGTCGCAACGACACCGGCAATGATCGTGCCGAGGTTGAGCATTTCCGGGCTGAGTTGCGCAAGCGCTGTCGTCCAGTCGGTAAGCTGGATGACGATGGTGGTGGCAAAGTCGAGGAAGCCTGAATCGCCGATCGCGATGCCCAGATTGCCAAGCGATTCGATTAGCTTACCGAGTTCACCGTTGAAGCCCTTGACGCGGGTTGCGGCGATGTCGGCTGAATCCGTGTTCTTCAGCTTGGCCATCATGGAGTCGATGCCCTTGCCGCCTTGCGTCATGAGAGCAATGGCAGTGCGAAGGGCGTCGGTGCCGAAGATGGTGGAAACGGCGTCGTTCAAATCTTCCTGCGAGAGCTTGCCGAGCTTGTCCTGAAGCTCCTGCGCGATCTCCGACATCGACTTCATCTTGCCGGATGCGTCGAAGAATTTGAGCCCGAGCTTTTCCATCATCGCCGCCGCCTGCTTGGACTGCGGGACGAGGCGCGTCAGGAATGTCTTGAACGAGGTGCCAGCGTCGGAGCCGGATGCGAACGACGAAGCCGTCGCGGCCAACACCGCGTTGAACTGCTCGAAGTTGACGCCAAGCGCGCCAGCCGCGCCGCCGGCCTGCCCGATGGCCAAGCGGTAGTCGTCAAAACTGAGCTTGGACTGGATGGTCGCGCCGGTGATCTGGTCGACAACGGCAGGCAGTTGCGACGCGCTCAGTTTGAACTGATTGATGACGTCGCCGATAACTCCTGCCGAAGCAGCCAGTCCTGTATCGTTGGCCGCCGCGAGGTCGACCATTGCCTTTGCAGCGCCGCCCATGATGGTCTGAAATTCGATGCCGACCTTCGCAAGTTCCGTCATGCCCTCGGCTGCTTCAGTCGTAGAAAAGACTGAAGCCACGCCCAGCTCTTTTGCCTTGTCCCTTGCTTCGTTCAACGCCTCGCCGGCGATGCCAGCGTTGACAGCGAAGCTGTTCATCGCCTTCTGGAAATCGCCGGACACCTTCAGGACGCCCGCGCCAACACCGACGATCGGAAGCGTCAGCGATGTTGTCAGTGACCTACCGACATCTTGGATCTGCTTGCCTGTCTTGGCAAACTGCACACCCAGCGACTTTATTTGCGCTTCGGCCTGCTTCAAAGAACTGAAAAAACCCGGAGGCAGCCCCTTGGTCGCAGCTGCGGCGGCCTGCAGATCCTTGAACGCCTTGCGGCCGGCGGCGCCGAATTCGGCCAATTCGCGCTTGAGTTCGGCACCGCCGTCAAGCTGAATTCTTTGTTTGATCGTTCCGGCCATTTGGCTACTCGTCGATGAAATGTTGGTAGTAGTAGGCAGCGAGCTTTGCGGCGTTAGCCTTGGTGATCGCGCGGAGATGGAACTTCTGCTTGATGTCGACCTGGCGGATGCCGACGAAGAGCGGGACGGCAACGCGCGGCCCGGAACCGGACGCGCCTTTGCGCAGCTTGGCGTTGGTGACCTTGCCGAAGCTTCCAGACTTCTTCGCTCGGGCCGAGACGCCCATGCGTGCTGCTAGCAAGGGCGGTTTGCCCGGTCGCCGGATTGGAAAGAGCGGCCCGATCTGGCTGATGTAGAGTGATGGCGTTATACGCTTTCGGCCAATGCGCTTCGGCGTTGACGGCAGCGGCAGCCAAAGCGTCGGATCGCCGTGGATGACGCCGCCGGTTTCGAAGATGTCGGCATAATCGATCTTGTGGCGAACCATCGCGGCCGCATCGGCCGAGACCTTGCCCCCGCTCGGATAGGCATCAGACCGGAAGGAATTAGCCCATGCCCGGCTGAAGCCAGCCGAGATGATATTGGCCCTGCCTTCCACCTTGATGTTGTTGGCAACCTGCCGCATCGCCATGGTCGCAGCCTTGGCGATTGGCTTGTATTTGCCCTTCATCGCCTTGATCCAAGCGTCGCTCGGATCATCGACTTTGATGCGCAAACTGCCTGCCATCAGTTGCCCTCATCGAGATTTTGCTGAATCTTGCCCGCTGCAAAAGGGGGTAAGGCAATGAAATTGGTGATTCTGCTTGTTCTGTCGGCGCTCTTGTCCGGCTGTTCGAAGGAAAAGACGCCGGGCGATCTCGGACGTTATGCGGCCTTGAACGAGGTGGCCTTTGGCACTCTCACAAATAAGGACAACTACCGCGCCGGTCAGTTCATGGCCGCGTGGTACAAGGCATGCCAGATGGCCAGAGACGAGATGAAGGGCTCTCCCTTCCTGAAAACAATCGGCGATGACGCGCTCAATATGTCCAAGGCCAATGAGGAATTTACCGCCGCCTATGTGGAGGGACTGCATAGCGACCTCTCGATAGCGGCAAGGAAGCCACTGCAGAGATTTGTCGTTCAACAGTGGTGGCACTCTGGAACGGGTTGCGCGACCATCCTCAAAGAGACACCATCATGGGCTCTCGAAAGATGATCGCGCTGTTGCCTGCCTAGGCAAGCCTCGCCTCGCCAGGCCTCGACCGGCCTTACCAGACCTCGCCTTGCCTGCCTCGCCAGGCCGGGCCATAACTGACCGCGCCCAGCCTCAACTCGCCTTGCCTGCCATGAAATCCCGAAGGACGCGAGGTTGTAGGGAACTCTCGCCGTAACCCTGATTTCAGTTCTTATATTTAATGCTTTTTTCGGCCTCGTCTATGACATCGAACAAGCCCGCAAACTCTTTCAGATCCTTGTAGCGCCGCCGCCATGCCTGCAACTCGCCCCAGGCGCGCTGAAGCACAAGCTTGCGCGTCTTGGTCTGGCTCATCGCGTGCGAGGCTTCGCGATAGTGCGGCGCCGACGGCTCATTGACGTGCACGAACATTTTCGTTCGAACTGCCGGCTTGACCCTCTCCTCATCAACGTAGATTGCCACCACGGACCTGATCAGGCCGCGCGCCTGCGCCAGTCGATGTTGCTCTGCCGCTGCGCCATCGTCCCACTCGAAGAATGAGTGCAGCGGGCTGTTATCGTGCCTGGCGTCCGCAAGAACGTCCTGCGGTGTCAGTTCGCCTTTGAACTGCTTGCGCAGCAATTCCAGATGCTCGCCGACTGCCTTTGCATTGGGATGAGCGCCGGACTGGAACCGGGCGCCCTCGCTGAATTCGTAGCCGCCGATCCTCATTTCAGCGCCTCCAGATCGCGTTCCGTCGCGACATGGAACAGCCCATACTGACCGTCTTTTTCGGGGCGCCATTCGCCGACACCGACCGCGAAGCCGCCGGTGTTCAGCAGGTTGAGGATTTGCGCCTCGCTGAGAACGTTGGCGTTGTAGCGCACCAAGATTTTCGTGTGCCACTTCGGAAACTCGGCCCGATAGCGAAGGTCTGCCGAGCCCATGCCGACCCTGACCATGTCCTCGCGCATCTGCGGCGCGCCGCCCTCGATCCTGACAAGATTGACCCGCGACAGTGAGCCGGCGAAAGCGCCTTTGATGTCGGCATCCTCGCCGAGAATATGGAAAGCCTGCCGCGCCTGAATTTTGGTGATGCCAGCGACCGACGTGCCGGCGGTGACTGCAGCAGCCTTGAAGGCAACAGAGGGGAAGCCATAGCCGCCATCGGCGAGGCGGTACATAGATGCCTCGAAATCCGACTTCGGGTCTTTCGCTTCCCGCGCGCCCTTGGGCGCCTTCGTCTGCTTGTCGAGCATTTCCTTCTTGGCCTTGCTCGACCATGCGTGGACGATCAGCGGGCTATCGCCGATCAGCGTCACCTCCATCAATCCGACGTTGAGCGGAGGCAGTTCGATTCCGACTTCCTTTTTGGCAATGGCCATTTCAGTCTCCATTCGCGCTTAACCGCCCTGCCAGAGGCGGAATTGGTGATGGTCAGAAAGAGGCTGCTACCGTTCGTGCAGCGGTCGAAGATCTAGGCCGACGGTCGAGAGCACCTGCAGTGCCCTTGTCTCCGGCGACGGGATGGTTTCCCATGTTGATCCGGTCTCGCTCCCAACCTTTCGCAGCGGGAAATGGAAGTGCGCGGCGAGCGTGTTGCAGGGCACCCACCGAGAAGCTTTGAGCCGGTCTTGGCCGGGATAGATGTCTCCCATGAGGATCAGCCGCTCGAAATAAAGCCACTCATTGTAGGCTTGGAGCAGATCCATTCGTTCCACCGCCGGGACTGGGGAAGCTATAACCGCGGCCGGCAATGCGACGAGCGGAATTGCAGAAAGGGTTGAGAGCGCGGCGCGGCGCGTGATATTGGCTTGAGCAGCCATGGTGAGCCTCCAAACAGGTTCGCTTCGGTTAGGGCCGCTTTGGTGGTGACACACCTTGGCGGCCCGACTATTTCGTGATATCAGCAAACTCATGTCTAAGTCAACTGGTGATATCACGAAACGCAAACGTCCTCCTGCGGCGGGCACTCCTGTCCTTGTCCGCCTTCAGCCTGACTTGCTCGGCCCTCTCGACAAGGCCGCAGCCGAGCTTTCCGAAGCCTCCCGCCCCGAAGCCATCCGTCGCATCATCAAAGACTGGTTGATCGGCCACGGCTATCTGACGCACTAGCCCTTCCCGAGTTTGTCGATCAGCTTGTTGACGTCCTTGTGATCGCCGCGCGCCGCCGAGAAACCATCGGCCAGGGACTGAGCTCGTGCGCGCTTTTTCACCCGCTCGGAAAAGTACATCCGACCGACGAGTTCGCGCGGGGTACACCGCCAGAGACGGGCCTCGTCGTGCCCGCGCTCGATCAGTTCCGTGATGGTTTCCGCGATTTCAAAGCCGGCACCGTGGGCGATGCTGCGCCGCCGACCGTGCCCAGCAGAGCGGTCAGCGTTGCCATGAAAGGGCCAGGGCCGCGCGGCATGGTCACCCGGATGATGGCAGCCAGGAGTTCGGCCTTTTCGTCGAGCGCCAGATTCTTGGCATTGGCCTCGTCGATGTTCGACACCCCAGCTGCAATCAGCGCGGCAAGGATCTCATCTGACATCGACAGCAGATGGTCTATGTCCCACTTGCCCGTTGCCCACATCTTGCGGAGTTCGGGGAAGCGGGTCAGCAGACCGACAATGCTTTTGGCGGCAACACCGCAGACTTTCACTTCTGCGCCGCGAACCTCGACAGTTTCGGTCAGCGGCGCAATTGACAGCAGATCAGGCATAAAGGCTCCTTTGGTTTACTCGGCGTCCGTCACGGTGATGGTGCCGAAGGACGTGCCGGCGGTGGATTCAACGGAAAGGATTTCGCCGGTGATTTCGACCTGACCCCAATCGTCGCCGATCAGCGACAGGCTTCCGGACGGGCCGAACGAAACAGACGGCATCGAGACAGTCACCTGGTTGCCGATGTCGTTGGTGCCGGTGAAGGTCAGGGCGCCGGTGATCTCGCTCTCTTCGAACATCTCGAAGACGCCAGAGGTGGGATCGCCGCCAAGCATGAGCAGGGCAAGATTGTCGGCCGTGATTTCATCCAGCACGATGCGGATGGTCAGGGTCTTCGACAGGGTAACGGAACGATCCTTCTGCTTCACGCCAGCACGCGACGAGAAGTGATCGAGCTTTTCGATTTCCGGCGTAATCTCGACTTCGGGCGCATTGCCAAGGTCGCGCGGCGAACCGCCGGTCTTGGTGAACGACAAGGTGCCCTTGCCGACGAAGTAGTTGAGAACGTTAGGTGACGTGGCCATAAAAGTAGCTCCTTCGGTGGGACGGACGTGTCATCGCGACAGGCCAGGAAAATGTGCAGTTTCCATCGGTGGGACTGGCAAGCCTCACGGCTGGCCTTTGACGCCGCTGCACCGGCGAATTTCAGATTGTTCCGTCGACCACGCGGCCGGGGAACAGGATGTATGGAATGGAAAAAGACATGCCCATTTCGCCCATCATCGAGCGACCCCACGCGAGCGAGGTCTGCGAGGCAAGTAGGCGGGCGCCAAGGCCGTTTGTCGTCATCGCTGTTAGCGTTGCGTCGGTAGCGACCGCATCGATCAGTTCCGCGCGGTAGCCGTTCAGGACGGTGCCGATCGACTTGACCGCTTCTGGCAAGACGACAAACAGTTGCGGTGTCATGATCATGCGGCGCGGTGCCAGTGGACCACGGCCCGGAGGGTCGCCCTCGTCGGCTCCTTCGTCGGCGTCGAGCACGATAATCGCGGGCAAGTCCGTCTCGTCCGGGCTGCTCATGTTGCGGAACACCTTGCGGATACCCGCCACGTCGCCAGCGATGGCCACCAGGCGGTCAAGGATTGCTTCGCGCGTGTCCATCAAGCCAATTCCGTCAACAGCAACAGAACTTCGCCCTTGCCTTCGCCTGTGGGCGCCGGCTTGAGCAGGTGGTTGCGCACAGTCCAGGTCTTGCCGTTGATCTCCAACGATGCCCCGCGAAGGTCAGCAAGATCGATGCCCGCCAAATCCGTGGCCCGCACCGCCGCGGCAGGTTCAACGGTCTGCACTTCGCTTGAGAACCGATTGCGGCCGGCCTCATTACCTTCAATGACCAAACCCGCCGTCTTGTCGATCGCGCGCAGCGCCATCGGAGGATCACCGCACGTCACGGTCAGCACCGCGTCGACGGCTATCGGCGACGCATAGAGCGCGGCGTAGTGGATATCCCAGATGCTCATGAGCCATGCCTCGTCTTGGGGACGAAGTTGAACTCCCAATGGCCGACACGATCGGCACCGGCATCGACGTCGATGTGGGCGACATAGGTGGTGCCTGCGGTCATCTCGACGCCATCCTCGATGATGCCGCGGTAGAGGCCGTCGCTGACAGCGACATAGGCCATGGCTTCCGGCCAGGTCTGGCCAGTCACTTCCGCGCCGGCCTCGTCCTTCACCGTGACGGACACCGTGGCGTCGTTGACGAACTCGTCCTCGATTGCGCTTTTCAGGCCGTCGAGTTCGATGACGTTGGTGTTGGCGACGTAGACGATGCAGGTCATGGCGCCCTCAGTGGAAGGTTACGTCGTCGGTCTTGACCGTGCCCGAGAGCGCCAGCCTGGTGGTGAGATCACCATCAAGCGCGGCTTCGATCTCGGCACGGCCGGAAAGCAGCGGCCGGATATCGACACCAGCCAGGACAAGGGTTGCGATGAACCGGCGAAGGGCGGCGTCATCGACCAGGTCGATCAGCAATTCATCGACGGCCTGGATGAACAGCGTGACCCCTCCGGCCTCGCCCACAAGCACCGCGATGTCGTCTGTCCTGTCGAGCGATGCGAGGATGGCAAGGGCCTCGCCGAGCGCCACCGGCGCGCTGTCAGAGCGGTTGAGGCTGGCGAGGATGGCATAAGCTTCCGTCAACGCCAAGTTCAATGCATCCGTGCGGGTCACGGACGCCAGCAGGGCCGCAACAGCGTCCGAGACGGTCACGGCAAGCGCATCGGACCGCGACAGGCTGGCGGCGATGGCTACGGCCTCTGCAAGCGTCGGCGCGAGGCTATCTGCCCTGCCAAGCGAGACGAGGATGCCGGCACTTTCCGATAGCGCAACCAGAACACCATCGGATGCCGCGATATCGATCGGCGCCGAGTTCTGGTTGAAGAGGAGGAGGAGCGACATTACGAGCCGATGCTGACCGTGATGTCGACCGTGAGCAGCCAGCTTTGCGCCGACGTTTTCGTGCCGAGATCCTCGACCTTGCGGCTGAGCATCGTCGCGGCGGCGGCGGCATTGAACAGCGCCCATTCCTGCCAATGCCAGTTGGCATCGCCGGTGCCGAACAGGCTACGGAAAGACAGCACGTTGGTTGCCCGGCTGGGATAGGTCGCTTCCATGCCCTTGCGCAGCTTGTTCGATGCCGCCTGAAGATCGGTCTGCGACGCTGCGAAGGCGGTCGCGGAATCGCCGACGCCCAGATAGGCATTGCTGGCATCGAAGGCCGTGGGCGGGCCGTCGTCGATGATGGCGGCGGCAATGTGATTGCGGCCTGCATTGGTCAGGGGCATGGCTCTATCCTTTGCCTTCGATCGTTTCGACCGGCGCCAGGCCGGCTTGATATTCGCCTTCGAACTTCTGCAGCCGGAAATCGATGCCGACGGAGATGGTCGCCAGGTCGCGCTTGCCGGCAGCGACCTCGGCCAGGGCGGCTTCGATCTGCGCGGCCTTGTCGGGCGCGAAGATACGAAGCTGTTGAGCAATGGCGCGCAGGCGATCGATCGACATCAGGCAATCCTCACCAGATCAGCGCCTGGTCAGCAGCGCGAACGAAGATCATGTTCGAGCCGCACCACGAATGTGGGACGAAGCCTTTGACCGCCATCAGCGCCGCGAGCTCGTGACTTGTGTCGCCGCTGCCATTGTCGGCCTCGACGATGACGACGCGTGGTGGATGATCCTCAAACTCGGCGCTGTTGAGAACGTCGACATCGAGACCTTCGATATCGATTGACAGGAGATCCGGCCAAATCCCGCCAGCATGCTGGTCGACGATGCGGTTGATCCGCATGACCGGCAATTCAACGCTGCGCACGATGCCAAGCGTCATCGCGGTCGCCTTGTCGAAGGTGAAGCGGCCAGGATCGGCGGCGACATGGTGGAAGGTCATCCAGCCGTGGACCGGCGCAACGCCGACGCACAGGTTGATATCGTCCGGCCGCGCCTTCAGGAAAAGCGCGTGCTGCGCCTCGTTCGGCTCCACATTGATGCCGCGCGAGCCGCGCTCGTAAAGCAGCGCCGTGTTCGACAAATCGAACGGGTGATAGGCGCCAACATCCAGATAGGACGGCCGCTCGATGCCGAGCCGCTTGAAGATGTTGAGCACGGCCAGATCGTCGCCGTGCTGCGCATAGGTGCGACCGCCGAACCACTGATCGCGATGGCCGGTCAAAGTTTGGCGTCCATCTCGATGCTGTCGGTCGCGACGTTGTAGTGCAGAGAGAAGGCGAGGCCGCTATTGATCATTGCCAATGCAACAGGCGCGAAAAGCGCCAGCGTCTGTCGGGCTTTCTCACCCAGAGGACCATGCGGGATGATAGTCACCGACCTGCCTTCGATGTCGGCGTTGATGTCGATTTCTACCTGACTGGTCATTTCCGCCCCTCGGCAACCGCCGCTTCGATCCAGTTGAAGTGCTCGCCGATAACCGTGTGATGGCCTTCGACGTCTGTCAGGTCGGCATGCGCGGACTTGTGGACCTCGCACCCGGCGATGTCCTCGAAACCGGCGAAGAACAGGCAGGCCTCGAGCAGCGCCTGCGACCAGATCGCCTTGTGGCCGTGCGCGTGGATGATGGCGTGCATGGCGCCGCGGCGGTCGGCCGAGGGCGCCCATTTGCTCGCAAAATCGAAATAGTCCTGGTCGCCGCGCCGCCAGATGTTTTCGAGGCTGGGCACGCAGATGCGGATGATGCCGCCCGGCTTCAGCACGCGCCGGGCTTCAGTGAAGAAGCGCAGCGCCGCATGATAATCGACATGCTCGACGACATGCTCGGCATAGATGAAATCGGCGTGGTCGTCGGCAAACGGCAGCCGCTTCTCGATGTCGACTTCGGCGTCGAAGTTCCGCCAGCCGTCGAGCCTGTTGGTGCCGCAGCCGAAGTTCAGCTTGATCGCATCCGCGACCGGTCCTGCCGCCGGCTCCTGCGCCACCGTAGAGGCCACGAAGGCCTCATAGGCCTCCGGTGTCGCATGCGTCACCCAATCGAGCTCGGCGACGTTGCCGGCCGTGATCTGGCCCCTGTCGCCGCGCTCTGCCTTGAGCTGCAGCATCTGCAGGTCGGCGCCCAAGATGTCGAAGATAGCCTGTTCCGGATAGGGTTTTGCCTGGCGGTTCCACCAGTCGTATTTCTCGATGAACTTCGACTGCCAGAGATAATCGACGCTGAAGAACATCAGCCCGGTTTCGGCCCAGCCGGTTTCGTTGCGCTTGGTGCCTTCGACCGGGACCGACGCTGCCTTGACGCCGGTCGCCATCATCTGGCGGATGATCGGCAGCACCGGCCGCTTGAACAGGCTGTCGCCCTCGATGTGGACAACGTAGTCATATTGGCCGTCGATCGACATTTCGAGGCCTTTGCAGAAGGCCCTACCCCAGCCGTCTTTGCCACCGCGCGCCAGGTGCCCAATGTTGTCGGGGAATGCGTATTTCTCGGCGCCCTGCTCGACGGCGAGCAGTGGGACCGGCGACGCGCTGTCGACCAGCAGAAGATCGACGGTCGTGCCATTCACTTGCCGGTGCAGCGCTTCCCATTGAGCGGCAAGGCGCTGCTTGCCCAGCGTGTCGACATAGGTGGTGCCGAACACCAGAACCCGCGGCAGCTTGCCGTGCTTTTCCGCGAAATCTTCTACCTTCGGCAAAGCCTCGGTCAGGTCGATTGTCTTGTTGCACTGGTGGTGCCGGTCGAAGCACTCGCAGGGTTTCGCCGGCTCGATCGGCAGCGTCGGAGCAAGGTGCTTGCCCACGATATTGGTGAAGCGGAAGCTTTCATTGCCGCCATAGACGCAGATGTTCGGCGTGCCGACAGCCTGCGCCAGGATCGGCGTGAACCCGGCATTGCCGAAGACGAGCGAGGCCTCAGCGAACAGCCCTGCCAGCGTCTCGAAATCCGCCTCGCCCTTGTGCAGTTTCAGGTCGGCGTCTTGTTCCTCGCCGACGATGTGCTCGCCCTTTTGCGTCAGATCGCAGACGGAAACGGTGAAGAACCGATCCTTGATCGAGCGATAGAGCGCTGCATAGGCGGCAACATCCGGTGACCGCGACGGGCACGGCCATGTCGCATTGAGCACGATCGGCCGATAGACCAGGATCGGCTTGCCGCCGGTGTCGCCGACCAGTTTGCGGGCCGCCGCGCGCCAGGCCGGCTTGACCGGCAGGCTGAAATCGGGCCGGGCCGGAACTTTCAGGCCGACCGAGCCGAACATCGCTGCAAGCAGCGTGCCGTGCCTCTTGGTCTGGGCATGATCGTAGCCGATGCGCTTGTCGGGCTGCCTGACCAGCTTTGTCGCGCTGACGTTGCGCCTGTCGCGGATCCGGGGTGGTAGCCTGTCCGATATGGTGACCCTGAGCCCTTCGGCCTCGAGGTCATGGTAGATGGCCGTGTAATAGGTCTGGACCTCGACGCTGTGGGTCTTCATCATCTCGCGCAGCACGGCGCGCTGATGCAGGCAGTCGCCCATCCCGTACATGCCCAGCACGACGAGCGAAGGCTTTGACAGACGCTGCAGCATGGGTTCCTTCACCGCTTCTTCAAGCGTCATCTTCGGCCAGATATCGAGATTTGAGACCGGCGAGCAGTTGATCACCGGCACCGGAATGGAGGCCGCCACGGCGCGGAATTCTGCCGCGTGCTTGCCAAAACTGTCGCCCTTGAACGGCCAGGGATAGGCATCGGTGTGATGATGCCGCTGCCCCTTGACGATCTGCCCGTCGACGCCGAGCAGGACGATCCTGGAAGCCCCGAAGTGCACCGCCAGATTGATGGCGCCGGTGACGCTTGTGGTTTCCAAGGCCAGGGTATCGGGCCGGGTCGCGATGCCCTTGCCAGGGGCGATCTTCTTCAGGTTCTTGATGCGCTTGTCCGACCATGCGCAGGTCGTGACGACAAGCCCGCCAAAGTCAGGATGGAACTTCGTCCACCATCTGGTGTCGGCGAAGAACAGCACGTCGGCTTGTGGATAGGTCTTCCATGCCGAGTTGATGGCGATGACCCGCCGCCCCGATAGGAGCGACAGGTCCTGGCTTAGAACGGAGGCGCCGCCCGCGAGGATGAAAACCGTTTCACCGGTCCATTCTCGCGGGACAGCCCACATTCAAGATCAGGTGTTCTTGGCCAGGATCAGAACCTTCGGGCGCGTGCAGTATTCCATCGCGTTCATCTGAACCTCGATGCGGATGCCCTTGTCATTGGGCATCGGGAACTGCTTCATGTAGAGACGCTTGCCGAGGGTATTGACGGTCTCGATGTAGTCGGCCGGCGCATAGGCGGTGCGGAACAGGTTCGGCACGCCTTCCGGGAAGATATGCGCCTTCAGCGGGTCGATGTAGGCGGTGGCGCCGACCGATCCGCGGTAGTTTTCGAAGATGATCCCGCCGAACTCGAAAGCGCCGTAGCTCTTGCCGTTCGTCTCGATATAGCCCTCGCGAAGGATCTTGGCCTCCGTCCAGCCGTCATACGTCGCCCTCACTTCCGGGTGAGCGATCAACTGGTCGAAGAACGTATCGCCGCAGAACGCACGCGCACGGCCCGTCCAAGGCACGCCCTGGAGGTTGGTGGCGATCAGGCGGATGACGGATGCGCACTTCTTGCGCAGCGCGCCGCCGGCAGGGCTGGCGTTGTCGAGGTCGAAGTCGACTTCCGCTTCCTGTGTGACGCCAAACTCGGTGAAGAGATTGACGGTCGAGGAATCGGCGTAGGTGATGATGCCCTTGACGGCGCCGATGCGGGAATATTCCTGCGTGGCTTCAAAGGACTGGCCGAGGATCATCATGCGCTCGTCGACCTTGCCCATGACGGTTTCGACTTCCGTTTCGGAGCCGAATGCGCGGATGCCCTGGACTTCCTCAGCCATGATCGCATCGTCGACTTCGAAATGCGGAATGCCGAGGTAGCGCAGGACGCGCTTGCTCTTGTCGATCGTGACGCCGGGACCGCCGCGCGGGGTCGGTTCGATCAGGGACAGAATGCCGTCTTTCTGTTCGATGCCGATCGCGGTCGTGGCGACCGAATTGGGCGAGAAGAGACCCATTTCGCCGATGCGGCCGGGAACAAACTTGGGAGTGTTGATCGCGTCCGTCAGCGAGAGCACGCTGAACGGATCAGACTTGAAGATGTCCAGCATGAGGGTTCTCCTTAAGAGCTGGGTTGAAGGGAAGGTCGTGGAGAGCGGGTCGGAACCCGATCAGTCGCGGCAGATGATGCCGAGCGTGGCGAGGCCGGCGATCGCGGCGGCATCGAGTTCGCCGTCGGTCGCTTCGGTCGAGGTCAGCAACTTCTGGTTCACCTCGGCGTCGCGGGCGATGTAGGAGACCGCCTGGTCGAGCACGGTGTCGTAAAGCAGGATGCCGACGACAGTGCCGGACCCGTTGTACGAGACCAGTTTGCTGGCCGTGGACTTGACGACCGAGCCGGCCGGCAGGGTTGCGCCGCCAACGCCGTTCGCACGGGAGCGGGCGCCGTTGGCTTCCGAGAGGATGAATTCAGCCGCATGTGCGGTTTCCGTGTAGGTGACCATCAGGGCCACTCCTTTCAGGGTGTTGGTGTTGAGGGACTGCGATTAGCCGGCGCGCTTGGCCCGGAAGTCACCCCAGCTATTGGCCTTGGGTGCCTGCTGCTGGGTACCGGCGCGGGCCAGCGAATCCGGCTGGGCTGCGCGATCCGCGAGAGCCGCCGAAGCGCCTTCCGCGACATTCTTGACCGCGAAGGCCGCGACCTTGTCGGCCGCCATCTCCGGGCTTTCCGTGGCCAGTTCGAGCGCGGCGGTAAGACGGGCCGCGTTGCCCTTGATGCCCTCGGCGCTGATGATGGCAGCGAGGCGGGTGCGTTCCGCTTCGGCGCCGGCCTTGGTGCCTTCGGCGACACCTTCTGCCTTGCCTTCGGTGCGAGCCTGCTTCACGGCCGCGTCATGGGTTGCTTTCGGAATGCCCGCGTCTTCATTGGCGGCGGGCGCGCCGTTGTTCTCGCTCATGGAAGTTCTCCTTGGTTGCGAGGTTGAGCGCCCAGAGGCGCGGGTCAGGTCCGTCAGGACCGATTCGAATGAGCCGAGACGATCGGCGAGGCCGGCGTTGACCGCCTCTTCCCCGATGCGAATGCCGGCCTTGAGGTCGCGGATCGACTGCTCTGAGAGTTTGGGCCGATGGGAAGCCACAAGCTTCACGAAGCCTTTCATGATCTGATCGACTTCCCCCTGGAGGATGTCTTCGTCCTTCCGGGATAGCGGTTCGAAAGGATTGCCGACTGCCTTCTCCTCACCGGCCTTGAAGACCGTCGATTTGATGCCGGCATTGTCCAACTGGCGGGAGCGGTCATGGTGAACCAGCACCACTCCAATTGATCCAGCGATGCCGCTTTCGGTAACGACGATCTCGTTCGCGCCGCTGGCGAGGCCGTAGGCTGCAGATGCGGCCATGGCGTTGACGACGGCAGTCACCTTCTTTTCTTTGGAAATTTCCCTGATGAGCCGGGCCGTTTCGTTCATCCCGATGGCTTGGCCGCCCGGCGACTGGATGTCCAAAATGATGGACTTAACGTCCTTGTCGGAAACCGCATTGCGAAGCTGCTGGGCAATTCCCTCATAGGAAGTGAGCCCGGAACTCGCGCCCAGCCATGCGCCGCGATTCACCAACTCGCCCAGGATTGAGACAACGCCGACTGAGCCTTCCTTGCGGTAGCCTTTCCAACGCCGCGTATTGTCGTCCGCTTGTTCCTGGCCCTGAAAGCGATTTGCCTCAGGAGCGGTGCCCAGCATACGAGCACGCACGTATCCGCCGATAATTTCGGCCTCATGCTGCCGGAGCAAAAGCGGACAGCCGAAAAGCTGCGACGCAACGCGCGCAAAAAGCAGATCATCATTGGACATCAGGCTATCCTTCGGAACCCGGCCCGCATGGCAAAGCGTGCCTTGCGGCCGCCCGTCGATTGCGTGCAGGCGTCTTCCGCTTTTGCGATTTCACGATCGAGCGCATTGAGGTTGGCGGCGCTGAACTGCATCCGTGTCTCGCCATGCTGCGACATGGTCACGGTGCCGCCGGCGATGACCGTGAGACGGTGCGCCTTCAGCACGGTGGCCAGCGAGCATGGATCGTCCATGTCGACCGTGATGCCGCCGATGACGACGTTATTTGTCATTGGGCTGCACATCCTTGCCGGCCGGCTTCTGCGCGTCCTTTTCGGCTTGCGCGTCTTCGGCGGCGATCTCGTCCATCATGTCGATGTCCGTGCCGCCGTTGGTGACGCCGCCGTGAATATCGAGGTCTTCGCGCATCGCCTTTTCTTCATGGCGGGCGCGGTAGACATCCTCATGGTCGACACCGAGATCAGCGCAGATCATCTCGTCGGACATGACGCCCATGTTGCGATAAGTCTGGTGCGCGGCCGCGGCCTTGACCTCATCGGCAACCGGCTTGGCCGGGCCGCGCCAGTCGATGCGGCAGATATCCGACTTGTTCGCGATGAACGCGGCGACACCGCCGGGCAACGGCATGTCGCCGCGGTCGATCTCTTCCTCGAGCCAGGCTTCGGCCAAGCGCTGCGGCATCGGCGTCGCGATGTGCTTCCGGCGATAGAGCAGCAGCGGCCACTGTTTCGCGATGCCCATGCGGATCGAGGAGTAGGATTCGCCGCGATGATCGCCGGTCAGGTCAGGCAGGAGCGCACCGACACAGCGGGCGATCTCGCGAAGCAGGAAGTTCGCGAACGCCTCATAGGTCGAATTCGGATGTTCCGACCGGTTGAAATTCAGCTTTTCGCCCATCATGAGATGAGCGATCTTGCCGTTGCGACCGAGATCGATATTGACGTTCTGATGCCAGCCGACCTTCTGACCCATAAAGGAGTCGAAGCGGGAGATAACACCATCGGCCCCGCTGGCGTCCTGCTCGTCCTGATCCTTCAGGGCGTCGAGAATTTCGGAGGTCGGATAATCACTTTCGACCGTGGCGGCGAAAATCGCCTGGATCATTGCGGCCGACAGCGTCGCGTTGGACAACTGGTCGTAGTCCCTGAGAACGCGCAGGACGGGCGCCAGCGGCGTGATGCCCCTGATCTGGCCCGCCGCACCATCGAACACATGAACGATCACAGGGCGCCCGTATGCGTCACGGGCGGGCTTCTCGACCTCGACCTTTTCGTTCCACTTGCCTTTGAGTTCGAACAGATACCCGGCCGGCGCCGCGTTCTGGTCGAGGAAGACACCATGTTCGAGCCGGCGCATGATGTCGGTGCGCTGCGAAAGCCAGTGCGACGGCAGCAGCCGAAGCTTGGTCCCGGTCTTCGATCCCTCACGCTTGATGAACGGGATTTCCGCAAGGATCTCGCCGGTGGCAAACCACTGCCGAACCGAGGCCGCCTGCATCTGGGCCAGCGAATACCGCCCGCCGGCATCGACCTCATAGGGGTTGCCGGAATAAGCGGCAAAGCGCTTTTCGGCGCGGGTTGCCCATTCTGAGGTCTGTTTCGCATCGAAGCCGAAGGCCGACAGATCGGGGCGGAAATTGGCCTGGAGACCATCGCCGATCATCAGCGACATCATCTGCTCGACGACGCCGGCGATCCATCCGCTGTTGTGCAGCGCATCAACGGTGCGCGATGCCGCCTGCACCCATGAGGCGCGGACATCATCGGACGCATCGCGAAGCACCGGCGGCTGCGTGTTGAAGATCGACACGCCGGTCTGCTGTGAACGCAGATAGCCCGCCGACGGCTGCGGCCCGGCCGGCACGGCGATGATGCCGGCTATCCTGTTCCGCAAGCCTTCAAGCATTACTTGTCACCTGTTCAGGGCCGCCGCATAGGCAGCCATCTTGTTCTGTTTCGGCGCTACGGGTGCCGGGATTGCGTCGTTCGGCGCGCGCGGCGCTTCGGCAATGCGCTGCGCACCCAGGAACCAGCCGGCCGCTGCCTGCATCGCCTCGATGTCGAAGAAGTGGTTTTCCTTGCTGCGCTGCACCCAGACAGGCTTGCCGCCGGGCCGCTTGATGCGCGCCTCGCTCACCAGCTGCTGCAGGTAATAGTCCGGCGCATCGTCCGGCAGATAGAACGCTCCGGGCTCGCCGATCGGCCACCGCAGCCGCTCGTGCACCGCGCTCTTGAAATAGTCGGTATCGACGTGCAGCAGTTCGATGCCAACCGTTTCCAGTTTGCCGCGCCAGTTGACGCGCGCCTCGATCTGCTTGGGAAGGATCGGCTTCCCCTGAAGTCTGTCCCTGCCCTTGGTCGGCCGGCAGAGCCGGGCATGTCTCTGGCAGAACGAATAGACCCGGTTTTCGGGAACCTGCTTCGGATTGCCAGGCCGGAAACCGGAATCGATCAGCGCCAGCCGGATCGGATGGCCGCCGTAGCGGTCGAGCAGAACGTCTTCAAGGTCTTCCCAGACCTCTTCCTCCGCCGTGTTGCCGTACAATTCCCCAAGCTGCACCAGGCAGGAGGTCGACCGATGGCCCCACCCCCTTATCCCGAAGATCAGACGATCCTTCTGGACGTCGCAGGCCAGCGTAACGAACTTGACCCAGGACGGAACCTCGCCCAGCACATAGGGCTGCTCCGGGCTCTTCAGTTTCTCCAGTTCGCGCCATTCCGGCACGTCACCGGATCCTGGTGCATAGAGCTCGCCCATGCCGCCATTGACGACAGCCTGGATTTCCGCGGCTTCGCCGGAGCGAACAGCCTCGACATATTCCGCCGCGCGCTCGCCCCATGTCTGGAACGGTGAAGCCAGCCCCGACACCCAGAAGGAGATCGTGACGCTTTCCGGGACCGGACCCAGCACCACGCCATCCGGTGTGATCGACTGCCCCGGCGCGACATAGACGCCGCGCTCGTTCATGCCGGGCTTGCTGTCGTCGGTGATCTCGCACCCGCACCGCGGGCAATCGATGTGCGCCGTCTTGCTCGCCAGCGTCGCCGTCGACTTCAGGTCGCGACCGTCTGCCGATTTCGGCTTGTCCCACTTCAGGCATTTGAAGCGCGGAATGAAATATTCCGAACAATGCGGGCACGGCCAGGCCCAATGATAGCGCGTCCCAGACTGCCAAATCCGCCAGATCGTCGAGGAAATCTCCTGCGGATCGATCTCAGCCCAGAATTCCAGCCCGCTTTCAGGATCGACTTCCACGTCGGACGGCCCTTCGCTCGGGGTGCTGGTGATGTAGTGGACGAAATCCGCGTAGGTATCGCCGCGTCGATCGACCAGCCGGATCGGATCGCCCGCCCCCTTGACGTTGGCCATGAGCTCGTCGGCCTCATCGGTCAGAGCGAGGCCGAACGGATCAGACTTCAGCGCCGTCGATGATCCACCGTGCGCCAACCGAAGCGGCACACCGGAGATCAGCTTGCGCAGCACCTTCATGCGCTTGCCGCGCGCCACCTTGCCCCGGAGAGCCTTGGTGTTGTCGAGCAAGTCCATCACCCGCGGTTCCCACTGGTCTTGCAGGAACTGCTTGGTCGGCCCGAGATAGAGCGTCGGCACCGGCGCCGTATCGAAGCGCTCGCCGATAATGTCGAGCGCCCCGTCGGACTTGCCCATCTGGGAACCACACACCAGCGCAACCCGCTTGTGCGTCCTGGCATGGACGGCACGAGATGGGGCGATGATGTATGGCGTCAGGCTCGGATCACGCGGCCCGGGAACACCGGCCGTCGGCGGATAAACTCGGTTCTGGCGAGCCCACTCGTCAGGCGTCGTCCTCGTCGTCGGCTTGATCAGCCGGGAGACCCGAGCGTAAAGCCTGTGCGCTTTCGGAGAAGCGGTCACTGAGGCGAAGCCGCTCGGCGTCGCAGATGGCTTCGATGCGCTGCCGTTCACGGGGTTCTCTGGTTATGCGCGCCGGCAGACCGCCGATCGACTGCAGGAAGTCGCCTGTCACCTTGTCGAGCGCGGCCACCGCCTCGCCCATGTCGATGGCAGTCCGGTCATCGCGGGCCAGGCGTCGTTCGATCTCGGCGGCTCGTGCATCGCGAACCCGCGAGTCCGCAGCCGATTTTGATGTGCGCCGGCCCTCATCCTTGAGGCAGGCGATGTAGCCTTGAACGACTTCGATCAGGCTCCACCGGTCGCGGGCAACCTGTTTGAACCATCCCTGCGTCGATAGTTGCCGGACGTAGCGCGGCGTTACCTGGATCAGTTTCGCGGCGGTCGCGGTGTCAATTGTGTTCGCCGGAACCTTGCCCTCACTCGGCTGCTTCAACGACGCGGCTCCGCTCGGCGGCGATCATGTCGAACGTCCGTCCGTCGCCTTCCAGCGTGGCTTGCTCGCCGGTGAAGGATTGCCAGCGCGTGACCGCGACATCGACATAGGCCGGATTGAGTTCGATGGCGTAGACGACGCGGCCGGTCATCTCGCCGGCAATGATGGTGGTGCCCGAGCCGCTGAACGGCTCGTAGACGGCCTGGCCGGGCTTGCTGTTGTTCTCGATCGGCCGTTTCATGCACTCGACGGGCTTCTGCGTGGAGTGGCCGGTCTCGGATTTCATAGGTTTGTCAATTGGCCAGAGCGTCATTTGCGACCGGTCACCGACCCAATGTCCCGTTCCGCCTTTCTTGACGGCATACCAGCATGGCTCGTGCTGCCAGTGATAATGGCCTCGGCTGATAGCGTGGGTGTTCTTGGCCCAGATGATCTGCGAGCGCATTTCGAATTCGCAAGCCTTCAGGCTCTCAGAGACCTCCCCGGCATAAACACCGGCATGCCAGACATAGGCAACGTCGCCAGGGAAAAGCACCCATGCCTCGCGCCAGTCGGATTGGCCATCGTTATCCACCTTGCCTATCGCGCTGGCGCCGTAAGGTGTCCCGTCGGGGCGCTTGGCCACGTTCCGCCAGTTGGCGTCATACTCCACCCCATAGGGCGGGTCGGTCACCATCAGGTGCGGCTTTACGCCAGCCAGAACCTTCGCCACGCAATCGGCGTCGGTCGAGTCCCCGCAGATAATCCTATGCGAACCGAGCAGCCAGACGTCGCCGAGCGCCGAAACCGGGATAGCCGGCGGCTCAGGCACATCGTCTGGATCGGTCACCCCTTCGCTGCCGCCAAGCGCGGCCGCAAGTTGATCTTCACTAAATCCCGCGAGCGAAAGGTCGAACCCCTCGCGCTGCAGCCCCGCCAGTTCATCCCGCAGCAGGTCCATATCCCAGCCCGCGTTCAATGCGATCTGGTTGTCGGCCAGGACATAGGCTCGCTTCTGCGCGTCCGACCAGCCGGAGCAGTCAATTACCGGGATCGTGCCGACCGGAAGTTCCCGACCGTCGGGCAACCGGATCGAACCGCCGTCCTCATAAATCTTCAGCGCGGCCAGCCGGCGGCCATGCCCCGCGATAACCATTCCCGTCTCGTCGACCAGCGCCGGATTGGTCCAGCCGAACTCGCCGATCGATGCGACGATCTCCGCAACCTGCTCCTCGCTATGCGTCCGCGCGTTCCGATCGAACGGCTTCAATTTGTCGAGGCGCCGGGCGCTGACCTGGTACGCAGGCCAGTCTTTCGCGGCAGATTTACGGGCCATCAGTCACCGGTTTTTCGGGGAACGGAAGTGAGATTATGGAATTTCCAAAAATGCGCGAGGATCGGGCTACGCCGTCCCGCATACACTTTTGTGCGGTGCGAAAGGAACCTAGACCGGGGGGTGCACTGCACAAATGTTGCAGGAATGTCACACCGTTCCTATTGCGCCGCACAATGGTTCGGATTTGAACTGTTCGACATTGAACGGTCTAGGTCTAACTGCACCTCGGGTTGGTAGCCCACTCTCGCATCGTGCAGGGCTGATGCCCGCATGCTGATAGAGCCAGCATGGCAGCGAGGATGAGGATGCGCATGGGCTACCCTGAAACTGAAAGCCCTCGCCGGTATGAGCGGCAAGGGCTGCTTTGATCTTCTACCGATGTCAGGCCGCGCTGATGTGCGGGTCGATATGCGAGTAGGTCATCTCGGTGGCGAGGCGCCATGCAGCAAGCGGCTGGTTGGATACCGTGTAGGCACCAGCATGTGCATCTGTCGGCTTGTCGACTGCGGCTTCAGCCGCGAGGATCGCATCGACCGACACGACATAGGCAGGCAGGCTGAAGTCCGGCATCTGGTAGGATGCGCTGGTGTAGCCTGGGCCATAGTCGAGTGACGGCGAGGGCGAGAAGAACGTCAGCGCGGCGACGAACGCCAAGCACGCAAACGGCAGTCCGAAAAGCATGCGGTATCGCATCTTAGTCTCCTGTTGTCGGTTCGCCGCGATTACCCGCACGGCCGGGATTGGTTCACAGCGTCCCCGTCACCACCCGTGCACCGCTGCGCGTATCGAAGTGGACCAGTGGCGCCCTACCCTCACGCCACATGTTGAACGGCTCGTCGGCCTTGACCTTGGCACGGTGGCGCCATCTGCCGTCAATCCGACCGACATCAAGCTGCTCTTCATAAAGCGAGCCCAAGGTGACCAGATCAACCCAGCGAGCGCCAGGTACGTCGAAGTGTTCCCGGCCTGACAGGTCGCCCATCACGCCGCCTGCTTCCTGCGCTGCTGCTCCCGCTGGCGGCGGGCCTGGTTGCGCTTGGATGCCCAACTGAAATCGTCATGTTCGGAGGAAAGGATCTTGGCGAAAGCGCCATCTGCGATCCAGGAGTTGAGGCAGTCTCGCTCTCCCGCATCTTCCGGGATTGTGGCACAAATATCACTGATTTCGTGGGTAGGTTGCAACAGCCTGATTTCCGCACTTCCGCTATGCTGTGATGCGTTGCGAACCAGAATGGCTGAAATTCGCGCCAAAGCCCGATCTTTTCTTGCGCGGCCAGTGTTCGGATGGATGCCCTCGACCTTGAAACACCAGCGCCGGAATGACTTGCCGCCGACCTTGGCTCGAGCCCATGCGAGGAGCGCGCGGCGCTCATTGTCATTGCCGACCGACAGCAGCCATTCGTGCAGTGCCTCGAGTTCGCTGATCTCATGCGCCGACGGCATGAAGCCGATGCGCTCCCAGAATGCCTTGCGCTCGGCCGCCAATGGGTCTTCATGCTCGTCGAGCCAATCGCCTTGGATCAGCTTGCCCTTCTTGATGACGCGCTGTTCCCTTGCCTTGCCCCACCCGTTCTTGTCGGCTTGGTCGTGAACATAGGGCAGTTGCTGCGCTCGTAGCGGTGCCGGGCCGACATGCTCATGGCTGGCGCGCTCGATCTCTGCGGCGCGGATGAACCGTTCTGCGATTTCCCCGATATTCATGATGCCGTCACCCTCCTGTCATCAAGCAAGTCAGGCTGATCCGCCCATTTCCCGAACCGCTTATATAGCCTCTCCTGCACCATGCCGGCCAGCGCCGGCCTGATCTTGACGAAGCCGCGCAATTGCTGAGCAACGAACTGGAGTTCCCCGACCGGCGTTGCATCCCAAACCTCAAACCAATCGCTCGGCCGTTCCTGGTAGACCTTGGCATAGGCCCGCAACAGGTCAGAGGCTGCCCATAATCCGCTTTCGTCGAGCAGCGCCTTGTTGTTCGCGGTCTCGGCCAAGGTGCGCATGACGGCCCGCGCATGGTGGATGCCGAAGCGTTCGATGATGCGCTGGATCGATGCCACCGCGCGCGTCTGCCCTATGTCTGGATAGCGGTTCGCCGGGATCACCTCGATTCCGAACTCGCTGCAGAGGGCGATGACGCGCGGGTCCATCATGCGGTGGCTCGCTTTGCATGCCGCCGGAGCGCACTAAGAATCGTGGTGTGATCCCTGTCGGCGAACAACCGGCCGAGTTGCGGCAATGAGAGGCACGGCTTGGCGGATTTGACCGCTGCCATGGCTTCGTCGCGGACCATGACAATGCGCCGCTTTCTATTCCTGCGCATGAGGTCGGCATAGGTCAGCCCGTGATTGTGCGCGATGTCGGCGATGATCTTTTGCGCCGCTGTGCGGGGTGTGAACTTGAGCACAACCGCATTGCGGATCGACAGGCCGGCGGCAGGCTTTACAGGCGGCGCCATTGCCGCAGGCGTGACCACAGGAGGGCGTTCCGGTTGCTGCGCCTCAATGGTCGGCAGCGGGCGTCCGCGCTGCTGTGCGATGCGCTGTGCGCCGGCCATGGTGCGGGAATAGCTGAATACCATCATGCTCGTACTCTCCTACGCTCAATCCTCACTGCTTTGCCTTTGACGACGATGGCGCCCAGCGCCTGCTCCTGCTCTGCCGCGCGCTGTGCTGCCTTCTGCTCGTGCCATGCTCGGACGTCGAGCACATCGCAGGGCTCGGTGACCTCGCCTCGGATCGGCGGATTGAGCCTGGCGCGCACATAGTCCTTTGCCGCGGTGATGGCCTGTCCGGCGGATGGGAACTTCTCAGCGCCGGGGATCAGGCGAAACGGGCGATCGGCAAACAGGCGATAGCTCGCCCTGTAGCCGCCGGGGACCGGGAGATAGTGGTATTCGGGGAGGAAGTCGCTCATGCTGCCAGATCCAACGGTGCGAGACGGTAGAAGCCCTTGATGCCCGTGCCGCCGTGCTGCTTTGGAATGGTCCAGCCGAAGCGCTCTATGACCTTGCGTATCTTGTGGATGCGAACGGCGACGTTGTTGCTTATGCTCTCAGGGCCGCCGTCCGGGTCCAGTTGGTAAAGGATATCGAACAGGCGATCCCGTGAGACTGACTTGGGGTACACCCTCACCATCTCGGCGACCATCTGACGCTGTTGGTTTGTAAGCGCTGCGCCAGCCAGCCCGTCGATCGGCGCGCGGCCGGCTTCCATTGGGCGATTGCAGCAGGGACAGAGCGCGATCATCACTCGAACCCCTCGAAAGCCGGCGCCGCGTCTTCCATCAGCGATTTGAACAGCGTGAACTCGGCCTCAAAGCCGATCTGCGGTGATTGGCCTGGCTCGCCGCGCCGGCGCTTGTGGTTGATCACCGCCGCCTTGCCGCGCGATTCCTCCATTTTCTGGATCATGATCTGCTTCTTGGTCAGCACGCCGTTTTCCTGGTCAGCCTTGGACAGCCGCTCCGGCGGCATGGTCGGCAGCATTTCCCGGTAAAGCGGCTCCGGCCGATAGAGCGAGAACCAGACATCAAGCGCCTGCTTGATCGACCCACCGCCGTATGCATCGCCCATAACCGGCCGGAAGGCGGTTGCTCCACCGCTTGATTGCCACCGGCGTTTCCAGTCGTCATTGCGCTGGATGAGGATGACGACCGCGACGTTGAGCGTCTTGGCCAACGCCTTCAGCCCGCGATAGAGCGCGTTTACCCGTTCTGCGAACATATCCTTCGGATTCGGTAGCGTGATCATCTTGGCGTGGTCGATGATGATGAGGTCGAGCCCCTGGCTTTTCACCATGGCTTCCGCCTTGATCCGAATGTCCGTCAGCGTGCACTCGCCGAAGCCGACGATGTAGAAAGGCAGATCGGCCGAGGTCATCATCTCCTTTTCGAGGTCGCCGCTCTCCTTGGAGTTGAGCGTGTAGGCGTCAATGCGGCCCAGCGAGATATGCGCCTGCTGTGCAGCGGCTTGGAGCGCTGCTTCCTCGTCGGTCACCTCGATAGAAAAGAACGCGCTCTTGAAGCCCTGTGAGGCGGCGAAGCGGCATTGCTGCAGGCTGAACGATGTCTTGCCGCCTCCACTGTCCGACATAAGCCCGATAAGATTTCCGCGGCGGATGTCGCCGAGCGCCGATGTGATCTCCGGCAGGAACCATGGAATGCGTGACGAAGCGTCGCCGCTGGACTTGGCGGCCTTGGTGACGGCGTTCGGCAGGATGACGCCATACTGGACGCTGGCGGCCCGCTCGTTGCCTTCCCTGGCTATGCGGGTGAGCTCGTCGGCAGTCGCTCCGATGATCTTCTCTGGCGTCATATCCACCGGCATGTTGCGGGCGAGCGCGTCCAAATCCTGGGCGGCTGCTATAAGCTGGTGGCGCGCCCACATCTCGATGATGCCGCGGGCATAGTCATAGGCGCCGGATGTCGTGATCGCATCGGAAAACAGCCGGATGACGTACTGGTTCATCGTCAACTCGCCGACCATCTGTTCGGCTGGGATGTAGGGCTTGATCGTGATCGGGTTGACCGGTCGGCCTTCGGCAATCATCGTTGCCATGACTTCGAACAGGTTGCCGTGCAGCTTTTCGAAGAAGTGGTTCGGCTTCAGGAAACCGGCGACGCGCCAATAGGCATCGTTGGAATGCAGGATGGCGCCGAGCAGCGCTTGCTCTGCCTCAACGATGTCGGGCAGCGGGGCTTTGAATTCACGCTGATGCGCGTTCATGCGGCCCTCGCCGTCATCATCCGGAATGTTTGGGTCGTGGCGCCGTAGAGCGCGATGCACGCGGCCTCGGCCTGGTCGTCATTGCGCACCGCGATTTTCAGCATGTGGCAGAACTCCTTGGCCTTCTTTTTCGCGTCGTCCCGGCCGAGGTTGCCGTTCTTCAGGATTGCCGCTCGCCATGTCTTCGGCTGCACCGGCTCGTAAGGAATGCGCCGGGCGCGCGCCGCGTGCCTGATGTGGCCTTGGATATCGCGAAGGATAAGCTGGTCGGCGTTGACCGTGACGCCCTGCACCTTGTGGCCGCCGAGCAAGTCTTCCTTGCCCTGCTTGGCAAACGACCGGATGACCTCGGCCGCCGCTTCCCAGATGACGAACTGCGGCCGATGCGCCTTGAACAGCTTCTCGATCTCGTCGCAGAAGATGGCTGTCTTCGCTTCGGTCGACATGTTGGTTTCAGGCCGGGACGTGAATGAGCCGATCAGCATGCTGCCATGCGATGGCGGTTCGTAGACTGCCCAGCCGGTGCGCGCGATCGATTGGTCGAAGGCAAGGATGATCGCCATCAAGCACCCCGCCCTGGCACGAACAGGCATATCGTCCGGCTGTCGTTGAGCCCGCCGACGCTGCACCAGTGAAACTTGCCGTCCGGGCTCATCTTGACCTTGGGATCGGTCATCGGGATGAGTTCATGCGTCTTGCGGATTTCGTAGCCGCGGGCGCCCTCGATTATGTCGGCGTCGGGAACCTCGCGGCAGTCGATTCCGCTGCAGCAATTCTGCGGGTATGCCCAGCCTGTCGGCGCATCATGCGGCCACGCTTTGCCATGTGTCCCGACAAGCACCAGGCCTGCGAGAAGGCCGGCAACGGTGATCGCCCCGGCCATTGAGTGAAAGGGGCGGGTCATAAATGCAGCCTCGCGCGGCGCGGATCGGCCGGAATTGGATCGCCCATGAGGCGCTGGGTGAGCGTGCGGGTGTCAGGCGGTACCTCAGCCAGCCTTGCCGCGCCGTCTTCCTTGACGCTGATGGCGGTGGCATTCTCGCGGCCGCCGATGCGCTTGTATGGTGCGCGCCTCAGCCTGGCTGCGCTGTTGACCTGCATGCGGCGCTCACGGGCATAGTCAGCGTCGAGCGCCAGCTTGACCGTCTTGTAATCGCAGCCGAAGCGCTCGCCGAGGCGCGGATATGACCAGCCAAGGGAGAAAAGAACCTTGGCCTCAGCGATCTGTTCTGCTGTGAGATGGACCCCCGCCCGGCGCGTCATGCTGCGATCCTTTGTTGATGATTTGACCGGTCACGAAGGGAATAGCCCTGACCCCACACGGTCTCGATCTGGACGCCGAACGGCTTGAGCTTCTTGCGGATTTTGCAAACGAAGACGTCGACGATCTTTGGCTCGGGCTCATCGTCGGCACCAGCCGAGTAGATCGCCTGCATGATGGCGGCCTTCGTCGCGATCTGCCGTGTCGTGAGGAACGCGAACAGGCGAGCCTCGCTGCCTGTCAGAAGCCATTCCAGCGGAACGCTGATGCTTGGCGGGACCAATGCATCCTCCAACTGGCGGATGCGCTCGCGAAGCGTTTCTATCTCTTGCTGCTGCCGGATCACGAGATCATCCATTTCTCGCCTTCCGGCGGTTCATGTAGATGACGCTGGCAAGGGCTCGCCAAAGTGGCACCTTGCGCTCAGCTGAGAAGCGGGCCGCCTCCTGATCGATCGTCGATGCATGGGCGGACAGGATCAGGGCGATGCGGTCCGGCAGCATCTCGCCCTTATATTCCGCCGCGAACAGAAGGTGCTCCACCGCCTTGATTGTCGCAGCGGCGACTGGTGCAGCACCGGACTTGGCGCATATCTCCAAGACTTCGCGCGCGCCCTTGGCATGCCTGCGGCTGACCAGCCCGCCAATTGTGGTGATGGCAAGCGTCTCGCCGGGCTTGAACTTCGCGAAGGATGGCGGGTTGCGAAGGATGGTGACGCCGGCACGCGCGCACACCTGTGCAATCGTCACTGCGCTATCGTCTCCGGCTGCTACCATCGCATTGTGAAGCTGCGTCGGCGTGACCGTGATGCGGTCTCGGTTGTGCCGGACGAACGCATTGGCGCGCGCCTCCTGCTCCGCCGCTTTGACCACCAAGACCGGTAGCAGATCGATACCGCCGTGCGTCACCGCGCCAATGGCGGTGTGCTGCCCGTCGATAACCTGGAGCTCGCCGTCAACCTCAACAACAACCGGCGGCTTGAATGCCCTCCAATCCCATTCCGTGACGATCTTGCGGATCAGTTTGACCGAACGCTCTGACAGCCCACGCTGATACTTCTCGTCGACAGAAAGCGACGCCGGCGGCACAAGCCGCATTTCTGGCGGCTCCGTGGTGATTGCGGCCGGAACGATGTCCGGGAATTGCAGAGCGGCGATCTGGCGGCTCATGGGTTATTCCGCCGCCAGCAAATCGACAGCGGCGCGATTGTACCGGGCCAGCTTCTCATCGGCCGCGAGTGCACGTTCGCCGATCTCACGGTTGTTGGCGCGCTGCTCGGCGATCAGTTCCATGGCGGCCTTGTGGCGGGCGATCTCGGCCTTCTCGTCGACGCGGAACCCGGCCTCTTTCAGCTTCATGCTCCGGCGCGTATCGGCGGCGCGCTGGCGATACCGGCCCTCTGCCTGGCGATGAACGGAGGCGAGGCGTTCTACCTCCTCCTCCGGATTGGGTGGCTTGAAGTCGATGACCTTGCCGCCAAATTCAGCAGCGAGTCCCTCGGCGATGTGATTTGCCATGTTCATGATGGTCCCCCGGTTGGATGTGGATTATTCGGCGGCTTGCTTTGCGGGATCGGCCGCATCGAACGGATCTTCCTCGCCGTCGGCAGCCTTGATGATCTCGTCGCCGCTCGGCTCCTCGAACTGGCTGGCCAAGTCCTTGTTGATGAACTCGGTGCCGTCGTTCATCCCGCGCTGCCATGCCTGGCCTTGCGGGCTGTCTGCGCCATAGGGATTGCCGGCATCCTTGCGCAGCTTGCCGGCGGCCAAGCCCTCTCCATAGGCGCGCTCGTCCGCGGGCGTCCGGTCGGCGTCGAACATTTCGATCTGGCGGGCGACGCCATGGCCGAACATGCGGGCAATGCGCAGGCGCCGCGCCATGGTCGCGATGACCTCGGTGGCGTCTTTCTCGTCGAGCTCCATGGCCCATTTCACGTCGGCCTTGGTGAAGCCGATGTTCTTGATCCGGTCATAGATACCGCCGATCTCGCCCATCGCGCCGGCGATTTCGGACCTGTGTTCCTTGATCTGGCGGAAGCTGTTGAGGAAGGTGATTTCCTCCCAGATTTCCCGATCCGTTTGGCCATTGACCTTTGACTGCTTTGTAGTCTTTGCCATATTGCGCGCTCCTTACGCCGCTTCTTGCAGCCACGCCCACGACTTGCCGTTGGCGATGATGCTGACGTTGCTCTTGCAAATGCCGAATTGCGCTGCGATCAGGCCGATCGCTACGCCTTGCCGATGCAGGCGGATGACTTCACGCGCCTGGGCTTCTGTGAGTTTGGAAAGGCCTTGCCGCTCTCCGCGATTGGCTGTGCCGTGCTGAACGCGATCAGCCATGTTTTCTTGGCCTGTCGCCCAGCGGAGATGATCAGGATGGACGCAGGCCTCGTGGCCTTTGCCGCATGAATGGGCGGCCTCATGTTCTGGCGTCGGTGCCGGGCCGTGAATGGCCTCGCACATCCACCTGTGAGCATATCCCTTGCGGCCGCCGACCCTGATCTGGCCGTAGCCGGCGCTGTTGCAGCCGAAGGGGAACGTCAGGCATCCATCGCCTTTCCAACCGACATGCGCCTTCAGCCACGCGAGCAGAGCACCAGGCGAAGCGCGGCGCTCGGTCTGGCCGTTCACTGCACTTCGCTTCGCTGCTTTCGCCATTTACTTTTTCCTCTGTCGTGCCCGCTCAATCATGAGCATGATTTTCTCTGCCGCCCGTCTCACCAGGCCTGCGATGAACCGCATCTCGTCTTGCCTTCAGTTGGAGCCGTTCTTCGCGCATTTGCTGCGCCGCGGCCTCGTTTCCTTCACAGATGGCCTCGTACCAAATCCGAAGACGGCGGTAGAGCTCACCCCCGATGTCCCTCATCTCCTCGATTTTATATTCAAGCCGGAGAAGCTTGTTCTCGTTCACTCCAAGGTCGTCGGCCAAACGAGACCTGGCCGATCCATTTCTGTCTTTCCGCCCGCGATATTCGGCATCCATTAAGGCGTCGTAATATTCGCGGCCCTTGTGTAGAGCGGTCGTACTCATCTCACTCTCGCTATGACTTTTGGCAAACTTGCCAACTCTCTTGTCTTTCATTGTTGAACCCCAACGAGTTACCTTTTGATCGTTGGGAACCAGCCGGAATCTCCGGCCAACACGGTAGAAAAGGAATGTCCAATGGATCGAACCGCACGCTTGCAGGCTCAGAGGTCGGTCCAGTTGGAGCTACAGTTTGGGGGGCGCCAATTTCCGCCCCGCGCGGCAAATGATGACGATGTTTTTTCATCAGCACCCGGCCTGACGCGCAGCGTCTTCAACGGAGTGCTGGACTACCGGGGCGAGAAGAAACCGAAGCTCGTCCGCCTGGGTCTCACGCTTCGCGATTGCGTAGCGCGATGCGGCCCAGCCGATGCCTATGCCGAGTAGGAATGCCGCGGCGATCATTTGCCCACCGCCTTCAAAATGTCGCTGGCGGCCATGTGGACGGTCGACACGATGATTAGGCCGAGAACGACCGTGATGTCGACATTCTCAAGCCATGCCCAAGCCGCTCCACAAAGGAACGACCATGCGAAGAATTTGTAGCCGCGCGCCGTCATCGGGCCAACCTCGGCGCCGAGCGCACGGTAAGGCCTGACTGCCAGCACAACTCACGAATTTCCTCGGGTGAAGCGATGATGCCTCTGCCGCTCACGCGCTCGACAATCTCAGCAGCCGTCCGACTGGAGCGAGCGAGACCGACGACGAAGTCGACGTCGGCCATCGACCATTTGAAATTGGTGGCGCCGGCGGCTCTCACGGGCGCCTCCCGGTGTTGCGCATGACCCGCTTCGTCGCCTTGCGCGCTTCAATCTTTTGCCAGGCTTCATGCTCACTGCGGCCGGATGCGGTGCCGACCTCAGCATCGAAGACGAGGACCGTTCCGTCTTGCGTCCAGATCGCGCTCATAGAACCCCCCGATCCCGATAGAGTTCGCGAAGCTCGGACGCTGCCACGCGGCGCTGCAGGCGATGAAGCATCAGCATCGTTCCGGCTTGCGACATCAGCAGCCCAAGGACAGCGAGCATCGGCCAGACCTGGCTCATGCTGCGGCCTCGAACAGCCCGAGTTGGTCTTTCGCGACTGGCGGCGTGTCGGCGTCGGTCTGCGGGAATTTGCGGCAGGCCAATTTCCAACTTATCCAGCGGATGGGAACTTGATGGGCAGGCCGCTTGTTGCTCTCGAAAATGAACCAGCAGAAGCACATGCCGGCATTCGACAGCTTCGGGCCGTCGTACCCGTGGCGATGCATCATCGGCAGGCGTTCGGAGATAAGGTGCACGCGGCGCAGGCCGACGTGCCGCCACCAGTTCATCCGGCCTTCGCTCTCCAGGAAGGCCAGCCGGCACAGCAGCGCGACATATGGCGACATCGCCACGGCGCGCTCGACAAACTGCTCGATGATTCCGAAAGGCGGATTGGTGACGATGCCGAAGTCCGGGTTCATCTGCTTGATGCTGGCACCCCACTCGGCGCCGACGTTGCTTGTGAAGTCGATGCCGCCCTCGCTGTCGGGACAGCCCCAGTTGTTCAGATCCGTGGCGAATACGCTGAACCCGCGATTGCGCAGGGGCAGCACCAGCGCGCCATTGCCGGCGGCGGGCTCCCATATGGCGCGCGGCAGTCGCTTGCCTTCAGCGACCAGCAATGGCGGCAGGGCGGCATAGGGCGAGGCGTAGAAGTCATCGCCGCGGACGGCGGCGCTGGCCGTCTTGTTTCCAGTCAGCAGGCCGCTCATGCTGCAACCTGCCAGTTGCATTCGGTAACGTCGCGTTCAGCATGTTGCGAACACGACTGTGCATAAGCTGAAATATTTCGCGACTTGTGATTTGTGTACGGTTTCGTACCGTGCATCCTTGCCTCGCCGGCAACCAGAACAACAACACCGGCAGGGAGGCAGTAATCATGGCAAGCGATATTGTGGAGCCGGCCGCTGTGCCGGAGTTTTTTGTTTGCGGGGTCGGTCGCATCGAGAACATGGGAGCGAATTCCCGCCATGTTCTGGTGACGGAGCGCCGCGTCGGCGGCCGGATACTTTACGTTCCGAAGGTCCACATCATTATGTCGAACGCCGACTGTCAGATGGCGATCTTGAAGACCGCGCGCGAGATGGCTGTGAACATGGTCGGGTTCGATTCCGAAATGCCCGCCATTCACTGAGGCGCTCATGCGGCGACCGCGAAGAAGTCGGCCGGCGACAGTTCGATCGAATTTTCCTTGGCATAGGCGAGCAGCTTCTCGGCCTCTTCCTGCGGGACGCGGCCGCCAGTGCCGCCGCGCTCCTTCGGATACATCCAGCGATAGACACGCGAGACGTGTTTGCCGGTGATTTCGGACACCTTTTCGATGCCGATTTTTCCGATGACTGACTTCGCGGGATCGAGATGCATTTCGCTCATGGTTTGCATCTTTGCGATTATCGCGAGTTTCTGTCAAGCAGAATTTGCGAACTTCGCGATAGGAATTTTTGCGACTATCGCGATTATGCCGTCATGAACGATCCGCAGCGCGATATCAGGGTTTGGTTGCATGACGAGCTGTCCCAGCGCGGTCGCGGCGTGAAGGTCGCCTTGGCGAAGCGTCTCGGCATCCGTCCGGACGCCATTACCCGCATGATGAACATGGACCCCAATAAGGAAACTCGGGAGATCCGCGCTCACGAGGCCGACGCTATGCGCAGGTTCTTCGCAGATGAGGCATTGGCCGATGACCCGGATCGAGACAGCGTGCCACTCGTCGGCTATGTCGGCGCCGGCGCGGCGGCTCACTTCTATGCTGACACGCAAGGCGAACTTGAACGGGTGCCTGCCCCAGAAGGCGCCACACAAGACACTGTGGCGATGGAAATCCGCGGCGAAAGCCTGGGCGCCCTGTTCGAGCACTGGCTTGTCTACTATGACGAAATACGTTCGCCCGTGACGACAGATATGATCGGCCGCCTATGCGTCGTTGGCCTGATCGACGACCGCGTTCTCGTGAAGAAGCTTCAGCGTGCCAAGTCGCCAGGCCTGTTCCATCTTCTTTCGAATACCGAGGCCCCTATCCTCGATGCCGAAGTTCTCTGGGCGGCGAAGGTCAAAAGCATGGTGCCGAGGTAGGTTTTACTGCCTCGGCGTGAGCTGGTCGATGATCATCTGCTCGAGTTGCGAGCACTCCGGTTCCGGTTCAGGCGGCTCCTCTCGCCAGTCGGTCGTGTCCCACGCACCCTTGCCCTGGTTGCACTCGTCGCACAGAACCTGAAGGTTGGACCGGTCAAGCCGAAGGTGCCAGAACTTTGAGATCGGCTTGATGTGGTCGACCACAATGCGGACAGCATGGCCGGACACGTCCATGTCCTTCGGACCGGCGCCGCAGCATCCACACTTTCTGCCCTGCTCTTTCAGCACCTCCATGCGAAGCGTCCGCCACTCCCATGAAGCATAGAAAACATCCTTCGTTTGGCGGCTTGCGCTCTTGGTATCGTTTTTCGGCTTCGGCACGAAAGCGCGAGCCTGTCGCGCAGCGCGCTCGACGTTGGGCATCGGTAGGTCGTCATATGCAGGTGGGAGCTTTTTGAAACCTTCCGCCATCCAATGTCGGTGAAGGTTCACGACCAGATACCGATACGCAAACGCCGTTCCTGCCGTTGGGAGCAGGCTCGGCTTCAGAAGCGGGTCTTTGTTGAAGTATCGACGGATGCCGACCTTCAATGTTCTGGTCCGCTGGATGTGATAGCTCTTGCCGTAGACGACGAAATAGAACGCCTTCACGGCCCGCTCGAACTCCTCTGGGGTATGCTGGTCATTGCTCAACTTTCAGTCCCTTCCGTAGAGCTATAGTACTCCCTCTCCAGAGCTTGATATGAACGAAGAGAAGTACCGTTATTATGATCTTACCGTTATTAGGGGTGTCACCAGCGACACCCGGCCAAAGTGTCACCAGTGACACTTAGACGGCCCAAGGGAATATCAACATGTAGTGGTTGACGGCGCGATTTCGGTACCCGCGACGCACCTGGTCGCGGTCTAGCAATCCCTCTTCTCGGAGTTTTTTCACTGCTCGCTTCACCGTCTCGACGCTGAGGTTAAGATCGGCCGCGATAGTGGTCTGTTGGTGCTTCGTGTGGCCGTCACGGCGGTTCATATGGAGGGCGATGAAGATGCCAACCCGCTGGCAATCAGACGACAGATAATCGCGCCCAAGGACGTGGCGGACCCACTCGTCGCGGTTCCGATACCACTCGCCGGCCGGCGTTAAGACCGGCTCGTTCTTCATCCAAGCTTCCATGGGTTCTCTGGGTCGCGCCCGATAGGCCGGGGCTTTTCTTTTGCGCCATCGCAAAAGCATAGTCAAACAATTTTGCGATTATCGCGATATTCCGCTTGACGTTCTTTGCGATTATCGCGAATATGCCCTCGACAACAAAGAGGAGCAGCCGCCATGAAGATGATCACCGACAAGCGGACCCTTACCGAGCGGGCGCAGACCCTGGCCGAGTTTCTGCAGGCCATCGAAGACGCCGGCGTCGACCTCGCCGCGGTCCACATCGAGGACGAAAGCGGCAATCGGTTCGGCGTCGCCAAGATGGTCGAGGAAGCGAAGGACGACGGCTCGACCGTGGTCGATCTCGTTCTCTGCATCGCCGATCAGGTGGCGGCATGAAGGCCGCGTCGATCCCCTTCACGCAGTTCCTTCGCCCGAATGGCCGGCTGGTGTCGGTATCTATCGAACGCCCTGCAGAGGTAGCCACGAAGGCCCAAGCCATCATTGCAGCCGGCTATCGGTTCGAGTGCGAAGAACTCACCACCGGCGACGTTAGCCTGACTGTTGCCAATGACGATGACGGCGATCTGGAGATCGAGGTCGTTCCGAACGGGCCGACCGTGCCCGCCGCCGTCGACCGCTTGGTTGAACGCGCTTTCAAGGCGGTGCTCTGATGAACACCGCAGCCCACACCTTCCCGAACACGCCATCCGCAACATGGGAAGAGACCCGCGAAAATTATTGGACGGTGACGCTCGGCCACGAATCCCGCGCCATCTCCAAGGACGGCACGAACTTCATCGCCTGGATCGGACACCGCGACACGCACTGGTGTTTTTCACGGGCGCTGAAGGCTTGCGTCGACGACATCGAATGTCGGCTGGCTGAAGCGGCACTGGCACAGGCTGAGCATGACGAGGCCATTGCCTCACTGATGCAGATGACCGGCGCCGAGAAGGCCCGGCTTATCGCCAAGCTCGAACAGGAGCGGGACTGGCTCGACCATTCCGGCAGCCATGTCGACGTCGTGGCGCGCAAGGCTGAGAAGGATCGCCAGATTTCAACGCTTCGGAGGATTTCGTGATGGATGCGTTCCTGAAAGCCCTTTGCATTAAGCACGACCTGACCACCGTTTCGGTCGCGCTCTACACCGAAGTCAAGACGGTCCCCTTCACGGTCTATCTTCATTGGGGTGAACGCCAGTGCGTCGGTGGCAATGGCAACACCGTCGATGAAGCCCTCGCCTGCGCCCTCTACCAGATGGGCGAGACCCGCGCGCCGAGGGCCGCGTGATGGCCCAGACCGGATACGCCGCCGTCTATAACGGCCACATCTTCATCGACACGGTGAGCCAGCACGAACGTGCGGCGATGGTGAACTGGCTTGTTGTCCACGCCGGGTTCGCCGTCCCGCAGGGAATGGGCGATTTCGCCATCCGTGACCATTTCGCAAGGTTAGCCGGCCCGATGGATGTGACCGTCAAGCCGGTCAGCGTGGAAGCCGCCTGATGTACCGCCGCCGCGACCTCATCCTCTTCGCAGCCCTGTTTTTCGCGCTGCCTCTCATCGCCGGAGCAATCCTATGAACGACACGTTTCAATCTGCCGGCGCCGTAGCGTCGAACGTCGTCAACAGGTGGGCTTGGTGGCGCGCGGCCCTGTCCGGCAACTTCGGGCCCATCCACAGCGAGCCACAGCAGGGCTATTACCGCGTCCGCGGCAAAGACGGCCAATGGGAGCCGGTTGCCATCTGGGTCGACGAGGGCGGCGCTTGGCTGGCGTACAGGTCCGGTCGTGAGGTTCGCGACGTCGAGCAGCTTTGGACCTATGCCTGCCGCTTCCCGATCGAGCATGCCGTTTATGAGAAGGCTATGGTCGGCGGCGGGTTCGATGACGAGCCGCCTGCGCCGATCGGCGACAACAGCGGCGACATCGATCCGTTCGAAGCCCTGCGCATCGAATACCTCGGCGAGAAGGAACAGGCCGAGGAGTTCATGAAGCAGCCGGTCAAGACCCAGGCGCAGGCCGACAAGGTTGCGATCTGGTCGAAGCGGCTCACCACGATCAAGACCAAGGCCGAAGGGCTGCACAAGGTCGAGAAGCAGCCGCACCTCGACGCCGGCCGCGCGGTCGACGACAAATGGCGCGATCTGAAATCCGAACCGGACGAACTCGCCAAGCAGTTGAAGGCGCACATCAAGCCATTCCTACAGGAACAGATCCGCGCCGAGGAAGACCGCCAGCGGAAGGCGCGGGAGGAAGCCGACCGAATCCGCCGTGAGGCTGACGAGGCGCGCATCGCTGCCGAGAAGGCCATGGCGAAGAAGGTGGCCGACGGCATTTCAGACGCCGCCGCCATCCAGGAACACAACAACCGCATGGCTGAAGCCGAGCGCCAGGCGCGCGCCGCCGAGCAGGAAGCTGAAGCCCGCAAGGTCAACGCCGGCCGCACTGGTGCCCGAGTGTCCATGCGCACGGTCAAGGTTGGCGTCGTCACCGACTACGCCAAGGCCGCGGCCGCGCTCGTCGGCATGCGCCACAAAGACCTGATCGAGATCATCGACAAGCTTGCGCAGCGCGCGGCCACCGCCGGCATGCCGTTCGATGGCATGGAAATCAAGGAAGAGGAGCGCGTGGTTTGATGAACACGGATGGATTGACCGAGGCGGGCATCGCCGATCGCTGGGTAGACGGCAAGAGAGAGCCTAAGCAACTCTACAAGTGGAAATGCGTCCGCTGTGGCGAGGAAGGTCGCAACTCCTTCATGGAACCGATCGGCACCCGCATGATGGAAAAGCGCATCTGCCATGGTTGCGACTATTGGGAGCAGTTCGAGAAGCGGCTTGAGCGTGAGCACCCGCAAATGACCATCATCGCCGGGCACGTCTACTCGCCGGGAAACCGAACCAGCGGCGAGTTTCGCGGAATGTCTGGTCGGCGTTTCGACATTGAATACATCGAGCCATCCATCCATGCCGGCAAGCAGATCACCACGTTCGACCTCTGGTCTGGCGGATCGATGATCGACAGCCTCAAAGCCAAATATCCAGACACCGCGAAATTTCTTGGCGGTGCTGAGAAGGCCCACGTCGGCGAAACGACATGCTGGAGCCCGTCAAATCACCGCAGCGAGCCCTACCCGCTGCCAATCACCATTGGGATCAAATGACCATGAACGCCATCGTCACCCCCGCCGAGCGCCAGCCGCGTTCCGTCCTCGTCGACATGTCCACCAGGTTCGGCATGGAGCCGGCCGCCTTCGAAGCCACAGTGCGCGCCACCTGCATGAAGCCGGACAAGAACGGCAAGGTTCCGAGCCGCGAGGAGTTCGCCGCCTTCCTGCTCGTCGCCAAGGAATACAAGCTCAATCCGCTGACCAAGGAAATCTACGCCTACCCCGCGAAGGGCGGCGGCATCGTGCCCATAGTTTCGATAGACGGCTGGGCAAATCTGATCAACTCGCATCCGTCAATGGATGGTGTCACGTTCGCGATGGACCACGACGAGGCTGGCGCACTGGTGTCCTGCACCTGCAGGATCTACCGCAAGGACCGCTCGCATCCGATCGAGATCACGGAATATCTGAGCGAGTGCATCCGCGCCACCGACCCTTGGCAGATGAAGCACCGCATGCTGCGCCACAAGTCGCTGATCCAGTGCGCGCGCTATGCCTTCGGCTTCTCGGGCATCTATGACGAGGACGAGGGCGCCAAGATCGCCGAGATGCGCGACGTCACGCCCCTGACCCGGCCACAACCGCCAGTGCCGCCGCCGTCGGCGCAGATCACCGGGCCGGCTGAAACCATCGACGCCGATACCGGCGAGATCATCGACGAGCGCGAGACTGTCACCGAAACCGGAGAGGCGACGGACGCCATTGTCGACGAGACCGAAACGCTCGGCGACTATTTCACCAAGCTTGATGAAACGATGGGCGCCGCCACCACGGCAGCCGACATCGCCGAAATCTGGAACGACTTCGATCCCCTCGCCAAGTTCGAAGGCGACGAGGACAACCAGGCGCTCGCCACATCGATCAAGCGCAAGCACGTCCAGCGCGTGGGGGCGAAGTGATGAGCAGCGGCGGCCCGGCCTTCCCTTGCAGCAACGAACAATTCACGCTCGGCAATCCACAGACCGGTGACGCGTGGCCGGGCATGACGCTCCGCGACTGGTTCGCAGGGCGAGCACTGACTGGGCTCCTCTCGGAACCGCAGCCGGAAGACGGCGAGCCTGATCTTGGCCTTGGCAGGGATTATGCCGCGAACGCTGCGCAAGCCGCCTATCGGATAGCTGACGCCATGCTCATCGAGCGGAGCATCATCAATGGCTAAGGCAAACGAAGCCCCGGCTTTTCGGATGATCGTCGAGAACGGTCATCTCGTCCCGGCCGCCGCATGGGAACAGGAACGGCTGTCGACCTATCGCAACCGGTCGACGGTCAACGTCCAGATCACCCAGGTCAAGAACCGGAAGTTGGAGCGGAAATATTGGTCGATCTTGCACCAGGTCATCAAGAATTGCCCGGTCAAGCAGCGCACCGCCGAAGACCTGCATAAGGCTATTCGCCTGAAGCTCGGCATCGTCGATGCGTTCTTCACCGTCGATGGCAAGCTGCGTGTCGATCTGAAGAGCACGACCGGCATGGACGACCCGGAATACACCGCCTTCTATGAGGAGGCCATGGTGCTGTTGCAAGACATCACCGGCGTCAACCCTGAGACGCTATCGGCCGAGTCCGCCGACGTCGGCGAAGATGAAATTCAAGATCCGTCCGGCGCTGTTGCCCCTTCTCTGGACGGTCAAGGCA